>JAYEFV010000428.1:0-2132 GCA_034658755.1 Thermodesulfobacteriota bacterium
CCGTCATGCACTGCAGCAGGGAGTCATCGTATTGGAAACATAGGCTTGCCGAGAAATAAAGGCGCGAACAAGGCGCTTGAGAGGGACTGGGCAAAGCCGTGCCGTTTTTTGAAAGGCAGTATTTGATTGGTAGTTTTCATTTTTTTCGTAGGTTTTCGCTTAACCTTGCCCAGCCCCTCAGTTCTGCGTTATATGAAGAGAGAAAAATAATGAGCATCATACAACAACAAACCATGCCTATCCGGTTAGCACAGGCTCGTCTGATTCCGCAGGATTCGAGAGATCACCGGCCTGAATACAGGACGGGCATTTGAACATCTTTAGGGCCACCGGATAGGCTCCAGATGGCTGGCACAGGCCGTATCATCAGGGAAAGATGCTAAAGCTCCAACATAGTCCGAGGGTAATTCGACATGCGCAGGAACATACCCCAAGCACCAACCTGTGCTAATCGGATAGGCATACAACAAACTATCCAATGAGTGATCAATTCGATAATATTAGGGAAATAATACAAACCCAAGATGCGTTTTCAAATCTATCCCAAATATGCTCTTTTAATGAAAATGAAAAATCAATAACATTTAGAACCGAAAAAATTCATCCTCTTAGAACCCCGAAAAGCACGAAACCTGTTATTTTACTATTTAGCAATCCTCATCCAATATCAGTACAAACGGGCATTTTTTTATCTGAGCCGCATTCACAAGCTTTTTGGAAAAGGATATTTGCATGTAATTATATGCATCCATCAAAAGAATTATTCGATTCTATCTCACAATGGTCAAGTGACACAATTGAGACATTATCAGCAAACCTACTAAATCCAACTTATAGCGATAAAATATCCCTATTTTTTGACTGCTTAGAATCGCTACCGACCAATCAATATGTCGATTTGAAAAAAATATTTAAAAACAAAAAAGGAAAAGAGTTACGCAAAAATACTCTTCAAGACCCTGGAATTGAAAATCTTTATAGAATTTCAAAGGAAAATAATATCACCTCATGGGTTGTGTTTTCCGCTGAGGCTTATAGAAATATCGTTAGGGAAAAAAATATTGCAAAATACGCCCCAAAAAGAATACGCAATGCCATAGACCAATTTCAATTAGAAAAAAACAATGATCTGTTTTGGCAAACGCTAAATGACTTGAGGAGTACTTTTGTCATTAATGATCTCGAAATTACGGTATATCTATCTTTAATTGCAAGGCGGAAAAATGATAAAACTACCGACGGAAAACGCTATTTTACTCTCATGCTTGATAAAATTTTCCAGGATATTGCAAAAGATACCACACTAAGTTAGAGCAAATACTGCAAAAACCATGCAAATGTAAGCACTTGTCAGCTAATCAACATATAACCCATAAGGATTGACACGACCTGAAAGGTCGTTTTCAATCTATTGTTCAAGAAGCCCGTTTTTGATTAGATTTATCTGTAAGGGTATTGCTTTGATGATCTGAGTGAGGGAAGCACCCCGGAATCGATAGGATCCGGGGTGGCGGAGATGAACAGCGGTTTTCTATCGATAAAAAGACCTAATTTTGAAGAAAAAGTTATCTGTATTCGGAGCCAAAAGTCGGGTCAAGGCGCAGATGTCCTGTGCCGCTTCAACCAAAGATCGGCAGCCTGTTCAATCCTCGAGACTAAGCTCGGGACAGGTTGGGCAAAAATAGTATTTACAGATTCTCAGCTACCCTGGCGCCGCAAATACTATTTTGAGCGGCAACAGTGAAGCCCGGAATACCAAGCTCCCGCTGCAGTCGGTGCATATCATCGGCTCAGGAGCTTCGAGCACGATTTTTGGTGTTACGATTTCAAAACTGAATGCCAGTTCAATCAGAGCAGCGATTTTTTCAAGCGGGACTGAAGATCCCGGGTGCAGGAATCCGTAATAACGAACTTTTACCCTGTTAAATAGGGTTCCCGGTGGGAAATTTAACAGGGTGAATGAACCCGGTGGGCAGCCGCCGTTCACTTTTTGCCCGTATCAGTTCAGTGTGTGCCATTCACGTTTGAGCACATTGATAAAAAAGAACTTGATGCCGCTGTAGCAAATCTGCATCGTGGCGGCAGACCATTTATCTTTATTTTTGCGATGCAGGAAATAATCTTGAAGTTTC
>JAYEFV010000429.1:0-8878 GCA_034658755.1 Thermodesulfobacteriota bacterium
ATTTAGCAAGTGGATTGAAAGATGAGAAAACTATTGGGATTTGTTTTTGGGCTACTGTTCTTTATGGGTGGAAATTGCTATGGAATACCGCTAAAACCTTTTGTATTTCCGACTTTGTGGCATCAACAGGAATATAAGGATGCCGATTGGAAACCCATAGAGTACGGAATATACACGGAGACTACTATTCAGTCTGCTAAATTCCATATAGTATTCAACAAGGCGCCCACTTTCAGCGGTCAAAAGCATGGGTTTTGGTTCGATATTGACGATGTTCCAAGCATTGATGACATTGGGGGTAGTGCTGACCGAGAGGCAGTCATTATGGCCTGGACTTGGCCGGATCTTTCGCATGAAGGCATTTATTCAATGACATACGACGGCTTAAATTATGGGCCGGAAATGGGGCCTATACCCTATACGCTTAATGATAGTACTATTAGCTTCTCAATGCCTTTTGCGTGGCTTAATGTGAACGATGGGGAGTTCGGATACATGTTGGAATCTAGAGATGTCGGAGGGAGCAATACCACAGTCCTCGGTTACACTAACAACACATATAATGCATCTGTCCCCGAACCCGCCACCATGCTCCTTTTAGGTTCTGGTTTAGTTGGTCTTGCAGTATTTGGAAGAAAAAGGTTTAAAAAATAGTTGGGCATGAGCTACATATTGCCCGATAATGGCGGTAGGCGTTTAGGTGTTGAAAGACGTCAGTTCTCATATAATTTTCACATTCCTGTTTTAATATCCAACCTTTTGATCGCTGGTATATATCCAGCATTCTGAGTTTGTTTTTAAAAATGTAATATCTACCTGTTAAAACCCCCTTTCAAATCATATCTCAATCCACTTCTCTATCCTGTCAAATCGAGTATAGGTCAATGCTTTCAGTTTTTTGAATAATTCTATGAATCTCGGGGAGATCCGGGACATCCGTGACATAT
The DNA here is from genome assembly GCA_034658755.1 of Thermodesulfobacteriota bacterium. GTDB lineage: Bacteria > Desulfobacterota > Desulfobacteria > Desulfobacterales > UBA11574 > S5133MH16. Next base: position 948 of record JAYEFV010000429.1, read on the forward strand.
TGACATTTAAACAAAGATAATGGTAAAGATAATATCCGTGGAACGGAGAATTTCCCCGGTATCGAAAAAAAGCTGAACACATTATTTCAAATGAACAATAAAAAAATGGAGAAAAAAATTATCAAAGTAACTGCAGCAATATTCGTTAATGACGGTATGCTACTTATAGCCAAACGAAAACCAACTGCACGATTGCCAAATCTGTGGGAATTTCCTGGTGGCAAAGTTGAACCCAATGAAACACCAAAGGAGTGTTTAAAAAGAGAACTAAAGGAAGAGTTTGATATCGATGTGAGTGTTGGAGAATATCTCGGTTCAAACATACACACTTATGATTTTGCTACAATAGAATTGATGGCCTTTAGAACCTCCTGGGAAAAAGGTGATTTCCAATTGCTTGACCATGAAGAAATCAGATGGGTATTTAAGCATGAGCTTGACCAATTTGATTTTGCGCCTGCTGATACTGCCTTTGCCGAGCAATTAATGAATGGGGCAATTGAAATTCAAAAGCTAACTTAGGGCTCGCGCAAAAATAACTTCACATTTTTACATCTCGGCTTCAGCCCATCTTTGGCTGTAGTACATAATTCATTCTTGACCTTTTAATTTTAATTTTGTATCCAATTTTTTAAATTAAACGATAGTTCAAATTGATATTTATTTTCAATTTTGACATGGTGCAATCTCCAATTTCGCTGATTTTAATTGGCCCTCAAGCCGGCCTGAATAAAGGAGACAAAAAATGCCTGTAAAAAAGCTTGACAAACGCTTTGGAACCGTAGCCATAGAAAAGGGATTCGTTGAACCCGAACATATATTTGAGGCAATGAAGATTCAGATCCTCGAAGATTTGGAAGGTACTGAACATCGTCTCATCGGCCAGATTTTATGGGAAAAAGGGTATATCACAACCAAACAGATTGATGAAGTGGTTAAATTTATGGGTATTTAAAAAAATGAAGATTAAATCCATGTTCACAAGGGGCACAATCCTCCCATGAAAAGGTTGATCTCCCAGAGTATAATTTTATTCCTCCTGGCCTTTTTATGTGTTGCCGGATTCCTGCTTGTAAAGCATATCCTTCAGCTTCCATTCGGGCAAACCAATGATGCCCTTCATAAAAAGAGATCCGCCTTTACTCTTGATTTTTTAATCCCAAGCGCGACCTACATTGACGATAAAATGACGATTGGTGAAATCATAAAGATCCGCGCCAAAAAGGAAACCTCTTTCTATGAAACTTTACTCAAATCTATAGCAGATTTGATTCCTGTTCGATACCGCCATGTAGCAGATTTCGCCGTATTTCTCTTTTGGACCTTTCTATTCATGACCTTCTTCAGAGTCTTTACCTTTATGGGATACGGGAGGGCGCTTCGTGGAAGCCTCCTTCTCGGGGGCCTGGTCTATTTTTTTATGCCTGACTTTTCACCTGGAAAGATTGACGACACTGCTTTTGTCGGCATTCCTATGTCGATTATCATTCTCCGGGCATATATTTCTCGGAGGAAGAAAAAAAGAGATAGAGTAGAAAAATCATAGGGATTGAGCAGTTCTTTATTGCTGTAAGATTGGGTGCACCGGATACCTGGAATCCTTAAATATACGCACAAAAATAAATTGTTTCCTCCAAAAACATGCGGGGTAACCTTAACCCCGCATATTATAATGAACTTAATTTCCTATATTTTCTTCTTAAATCCTTAATGTAAAAGATTTGCAGATGAATCCTATCCCCCTGAACACTCATACATGCTTTCATCGACTTCCTCCACAATCTGTTCAGCTCTAAGATCTCCTGATTCTAAAATCGAAAAAGGAGCAGAAGTGTAAGATATGCCCGAACCGGAAACGTCAGTAATTCGCATACAGCAGTTCTTGAATGTTGTATTGGGAACATTCCATCTGAAGGTGCCTATTTGACCATCTGTTTTGTTGAGTTTACAATTACACTTCCAAGTAGAACCTCCATCGTAAGAAGTTTCAACACAAACACAGTCACCGCCAGGAGCCATATATTCTACGTTATAAACCGACCCAGTTACTATTTGCTCCCCCCCGATTGGACTCAGAAGAGTAAGGGAGTTATTATTTTCCCCGGCAGATACTGGCAAGGAGAAAGAAACAATCAAAACGCCTAAAGACAAGAAAAACAGTAAATGCTTCATGACCTTACCTCCTTTCTTTTATACAATCATTATGAGCGATGTTTTTCTGCAATATAGTGGCCTGTCTTTGTCACCTCCTTTCATTTAAGGCAAAGCGGAAGGTAAGTATGCATCCTCTTTTAAGGCATCGCCACATCTCAACTCAGAACATTCTGTACCGCTCACCAACTGCCCCGCCCGATTTATATAATGCCGCGATATTTTGTTTTTGTAACTATTCCCGGGTCATTAGCCACTGTTTTCCGCCATTGTAACGGTAAGACTCTCATCGATTTTTATGAAAGATTTAGGAAATAATACAGCAATAATGATGCCAATTATGATAAGGTGCCGGATTCTCGTTACCGGTTGCGGGTTTCCAGATAAAATAATGTAGAATTGAACCTTGTGGGTCTCGTAAAAAGTCGAAACTAAAGATTTTGACTACCATATAGCCCTATGATCGATCTTTTAACACAATATGTTGGTATGTACCAAATCTTTTCACAGGATTTTTTACCAAGCCGTCACCTACGAGTTTAAAATTTTTATTGTTATCCAACTGTTAATATGTTAAAGATTTAAACAGGTAAATTGTTTAATTTTTGAACAGAAGATGCCCACGTTTAAACGGCAACTTAACAATTATGGGGAAACAGTGAAGGACCCGATGCATGGTAAGCTTGATATTTCTTAAGTTTTCGTGCCTTGCCGGCCGGGCGCCTCAATTTTTAAAATTGTAAACTTATTTTTTCATGAACCCCAACCTGGACAAGCCGGCCTACGGCTCGGAGAGAACCAAGAAATATTTGCCACCAAGGCACAAAGACACGAAGACACGAAGGATTTTATTTTGTTATTCTTTCTTAGTGTCTTGGTGCCTTTGTGGCGAGAAGAAAAAAGTTTTGCCACAAAAAGCACAAAATTTACTACTAAGGAACTAAGGAGTAAATATGCCCGATCTCATAGATAATCCGGAAGAATACTTCAGACAGTTTCTACCGAAAAGAGATCAACTATTGATAGAACTGGAGGAAGAAGCCCGGCGAGAAAAAATTCCCATTGTCGGACCAATTGTCGGTGAACTGCTGCATATTTTGGCAGGGGTAACTCAGGCCCGGCGAATACTGGAACTCGGCACTGCTACCGGCTATTCAACGATTTTTCTTGCCAGGGCTTTTGCGTCCACCCGGGGAAGACTGGTGACGATCGATAAGGACCCGGATATGGCAGCCAGAGCCAAAATTAATTTCCACAGAGCCGGACTGGATCAGCAGATTGATATCGTTGTCGGTGATTCTCAGGAGAAACTATCCGAAATGGATAAGTCTTTTGACTTGGTTTTCCTGGATATTGATAAAGAGCACTATGCTTCAGTTCTGCCGCACTGTCGCAGACTGCTGAAAAAGGGGGGGTTACTGATCGCAGATAACGTGGGGTTCAAAGATGCGGATCCTTTTAACCGTTTGATTTTCAAATCTTCGGAATGGAGGTCGGTTAGCCTTTTCGCATATCTTCCACTCCACTCACCGGAAAAAGACGGGCTGTGTTTGGCATTGCGACTCTAGAATATCTGCATACTGCGGAAATCATCCATAAAGATCGTTAATCACAAAGTTTGATTATCAAAAGAAAGATTAAGAAAGGAGGGTATATAATGCTTTTGGGATTTAATGGAAGTCCAAAACCTGATAGTAATCTGCGAAGAATAATTGATATGATGTTAAAAGAATCCGGAAAGGATTATCAGATATATGATCTGGCACAAATGAATATCAAGCCTTGTATGGGATGTGTCAAGTGTGCCAAGAACAATCGATGTGTCATGGAAGACGATATGTTTCCGTTATATGATGAAATCGTGAAATCAGATGCCATTGTTGTTGGAGCGGTAGTATATTTTAGAAAAGCAAATGGGTTTACCCATAATTTTCTTGAACGCCTTTTCCCTTTGCGCCATCGAAACCCTCAGACCATGGGAAAGCCGGCGGTCTCAGTAGCTGTAGGAGGTAACGAAGCAGAAATTGTGTCCGATGAAATCAGCTATCATCTAAATAGTTATTTTAATTTTGAAATATTGGATAAACTCTTCTACAATACGATGACCCCTCCGTGTTTTATATGTGGATTTGGAACAACTTGTCAATATGGTGGTCCGGCACGTTGGATGTCTCCCGAGGAATTTAACAATTTTAATAAGGTTACACCGGAAATGTTTCAAAAATTTGAGACAGATAATAAGATGGTAAAGAGGGTAAAGGAAATAGGTAGACGATTAGGAAGTATTTAACTTTTCTTGATTCGTGGCATATCCGCAAAGTATTCCCCAAAAAGATTCATTTGTACTTCCTCCATCCGGGCATGCTGTGTGTAGATGACAAGGTCTATATCTAAGGCCATTTCATCCTTTTCCGGCCTGCTATTTCAAAAATAAAGTTCTAAAGAAAAAAGTGCCAAATCATAGGATAGATGCATGTTAGAAACACCTGCTTTAATGAGGTAAATCTACGGGTTTACGGTTTAGGTGTACTTAAACAGTCATTGTAATAGAACATTTCAATTTCGCTCGGTTTCTTGAATTGTGTGCATACAATATATGGTAATTCTCTTTAATAAGCTACAATATATCCTAATTCAAAAAAATTATATATAAATTATATATAATTTTACTTGACATGATAAAATTATAAATTTATGAATAATTATAAATCTCGAGAATTGATTGCAGAATTGATTGCCCGGTTTGTTTTTAATTTATGGACAGTAATATTGATGAACTCGTAAAAAGTCCTAAAACCGTCATGCCGGACTTGATCCGGCATCCAGAAGCCATTGAATTTACTGGATTCCGGCTTGGCCGTCATCCCGGACCCCGATCCGGGACGGAATGACAAAAAAGGATGTTTTTGGACTTTTTACGAGACCGTCGATATTGACGGGTAACAGTTTGGCATTTAATTCCTGATTTGCTTTTCGCACCATAATAACAGGAGATGCAGAATATGAGACTAACTCTAGTCTGGTTAAGCCTTTTATTGTTTTCTTGGGGGCTCTTAGTTTCTGTCGTCTATGGAGGCTATGAAATAGCGCAGATATGTTTAAAGCTGTTTAAATAATAACTTCAACCCCTCTAAATGACGTTTAAATAAGGCATAAACGCGAGACCTTTGCAAAATGCCCCTTTTTGCCGGATTTTTGCGTCAGATGGCACATCCCGCCTCCGGCCCACAGGGCCTACGCCCCGGAGGGAATAATGGAATGATGGAGTATTCCAGTATTCCATTCCGATGGCACAAACAGGTTACCATTTAAAAACTGACTATTGATTTCATATAGCTGTAGAATTTCCGAGACATTATAGACGGTTCAACAATGGATAAAGATAAAAAAGCTGTTTGGGGCTGGGCGATTTATGACTGGGCAAATTCTGCTTTTGCGACAGCCGTGATGGCCGGTTTTTTCCCCATATTCTTTAAAGAGTATTGGAGTTATGGCGCTGACGTCAACATGAGTACTGCCCAGCTCGGATTAGGCAACTCTATCGCCGGAATTATTGTTGCCTTAATGGCTCCTGTCCTGGGTGCAATTGCCGACAAAGGGTCTGTGAAAAAGAAATTTTTGATTTTTTTTGCATACCTGGGGGTACTGATGACTGCTGCCCTATTTCTGGTTCAAAAAGGAGATTGGGGCTGGGCCATTTTCGTATATATCATGGGAATTATCGGATTTTCCGGTGCAAATATATTTTACGATTCTCTTTTGCCGAGCGTGGCGGATGAAGACCAAATAGACTATATATCCGGTTTAGGCTATGCTATGGGATACCTTGGCGGCGGACTACTTTTTCTTGTGACCGTATTAATGACATTACTGCCGGAAAAATTCGGATTGTCTGATGCAGAAACCGCTGTAAGATATGCCTTTATTTTAGTGGCATCATGGTGGGGCCTGTTTACTATTTTTACTATTTTGTGGGTACAAGAAGAACAAACGGCCACCACTTCACCCCGAGGCGTTAGTTTCATAGCCGATGGTTTCCGGCAGTTAATCGGAACATTTAAAAAGATTCATCATCTGAAAATTGTCCTTCTTTTTTTAGTCGCCTATTGGTTCTACATTGACGGAGTGGATACTATCATTCGGATGGCAGTCGATTATGGCATGTCCATTGGATTTTCTTCAAATGATTTAATTGTGGCTCTTTTAATCACACAATTTGTGGGGTTTCCTTCTGCTCTGGTATTCGGGAAACTGGGTCAGCGGTGGAGCGTACGCAAATCTATTTTTATAGCCATAGGTATTTACATATTTATCACTATATGGGGAACGATGATGACAACCCAACAGGAGTTTTACATTCTGGCCATAATCGTTGGTTTGGTACAGGGGGGTATTCAAGCCCTGAGTCGTTCTTATTATTCGCGGTTAATACCTAAAAACCAGGCTGCTGAATACTATGGTTTCTATAATATGGTGGGTAAATTTGCGACGATTCTGGGCCCGGTGTTGATGGGCATTGTTGGACTGATTGCACGTCGGGTTTTGATGCCGCCTTCCCCAACACCCGAGCAGATAGTACATGTTGGGCAGTTAGCTTCTCGCTGGGGAATTTCATCTATTTCACTGCTCTTTATAATTGGCGCTATCCTTTTCTTTTTTGTAGATGAAGAAAAGGGCAGGATCGAAGCGGCTTATTTATCGGAAGTATAATCTACTATAACTAACGCTCCAAGGGTTCAACCCAGTCCGAAAAAACAGTTTAAAAAGGCGATGCGGCATGGGTTTGTTCAAAACACCGGTAACCCGAAAAGACTGGAAATCCTTTTTTAAAACAACGCCTTTTTGGGTTATCATCTTGATCATTGTTATGCTGAGCGCCAGATTCATTATTCTTTTGCTTTTCAACTGATTCCGACCGGATTGTGAGAGCTAACTTGGTGATACGGTTCCTAGTTTTGCAGCTTTTCCAACTCGCTGACAATTCCTTCGAGAGGAGGTCTCTTGTTGATGTCGTGGACGTCGATGTATTGAATGACACCCTTCTTATCAATCACAAAGATGGCCCTTTCCGACATGCCGTCAGACCGCAATACCCCGTATTTATCAGTCACAGCCCCGTGGGGCATGAAATCAGAAAGCACCGGAAACCACAGGTTGCCACCATCTGTAACCATCTGATTGGTCCAGGCAAACAACGTAGGAATGTTGTCCACTGTAATACCAAGGAGTACGGCATCGTGCTGGTCAAAAATGTACTTCACAATGTTGTAGCCTGGCCACTGATCGGAACAAACGGGCGTCCATGCCGCAGGAACAAAAGAGAGAACAACGTTCATTTTGTTCAGGTACTGGCTTAAGGAGACCTTTCCGCCTGAAACGACCGGAAGGCTGAAGTCAGGCGCACGATCCCCCACCTTTACTTTCAGAACACTATCTCTGGGCTTGAGGGTTCCCGGGTCGTAAATATTCTCCTTGAATACGTCTGACCTCCCACAAGAACGGGCATAGACCCCGATATCCAAAAATAAAAAAACCGCAAGCCCCATTAACACAAAAAGGATGCCCTTCTCGCTTCTCATGACACACCTCCTATTTCAAGCCGGAAAGTTCAAGCATCAGTTGCAAAAACTCCTCGGCCTTTTCAAATCCACCTACCCTTGAGTAAAAGATCTCATTGCTGCGGTCATCGTTGATTTTGACACCTATAAAGTACGGGGTTCTGACCTCTCCCAAGCTCTTATGAATGGAAAAATCGCCGTCTGAAAAAAGGGGAAAAGGCG
>JAYEFV010000430.1:0-8867 GCA_034658755.1 Thermodesulfobacteriota bacterium
CCTTAACCCTTGCTGATTTGGAAGCAGTCGAAAAGAATTCCAAGAATGCACAGCTTCTTGACGATCATGCTGTTTGGTATACAAATTTTAGATAAATTGCCGCCGAACAAGGCGGTTGCACCTGAGCGCAGGGGTCGAGCCGCTTAGAAAGGTTTTAACTTTGCACAAAACATTGGCATTTGGAGAGTTTTGCGGAATCCCCCGCGCCAGGTGAACCGCAACGTTATGCCTTACAAAATTGGAGATAAAAATTGAAATTCAGTGAACTCGTCAAGCTACTTGAACAAAATGGTTTCAAAATTGTAAAAGAAAAAGGATCGATAAGATATTATGGTAAGCCAGGTTGGGACAGATTGATACGGGTTGATTATCGTTGGGACAGATTAATACGGGTTGATTATCATGGGGCAAAGGAAGTCCCAATTGGAACTTGTCATTCTATTTTAAAGGCTGCTGGTATTAAAAAGTTATAGGGAGAATTTAACAATGATTGATTTACCATATTCTTTAATGATTGAAGCAACAGAAGAACCCGATTATTTCGGCTTTTATTCACCTGATCTTGAAGGATTTTCAGGTATAGGCCATTCGGTGGAGGATTGCATTTATAAGGCAAAATGGGGAATGAAAGAACATGTTGGTTTGTTAAAGGACCAAAACCTTCCAGTTCCACCGAAGAATCGTGATCCAAAAATAATTATACAAAACGAAAAGCAATCTGCCGCCTAAGATCAAACCTCATAACATTTCATAAAACCGATCTTTTGGCATAACACACAAAAAACAGGGGTCCATTTCCACTCAAGCGTTGAGGATCGGTGTTGTCTTCGCAGCCTTTGTTTCATGGCTAATCCATAACTTTAGCCACGTTAGGTCACTTATTACTTTAAAATTTTAAAGAATTTCCTTTGCTTTTAAAAATTCTTCTACCACCTTAGATGTTCTTCTTTTTTTCCCATCCACCTCAAAGTTCAAACGTTGCATCGTAGCATTGTCAATGAGGCCTCCAAAAAGTGATAGAACATCACCAAGTTTCGGGTGGGTTTTCATGATTTCTTCTCTGATGACAGGGGCAGCATGGTATGGAGGGAAAAAATTCCGGTCATCTTTGAGCGGTTTTAAGTTATATGCTGCAATACGACCGTCAGTGGCAAAGGCGCATATCACATCCACTTGCCCTTTCGCCACGGCTTCGTACATGAGGGCAGCATCAAAATCCCGGACCTCACCGAATCGTAAACCATAGATCTGGCGGAGTCCCGGATAACCATCCGGCCTCTCCGCAAATTCTGCCGTGAAGCCCGCCCGTAGCTCTATAGCAGTATTTCCAAGATCAGAGATCCGGTTCCATTCGTTCTTCTTTGCATCCGCTTCACGGACCGTAATAGCGTATGTATTGTTAAATCCGAAAGGCTTAAGCCATTGAGCATCAAAACGTTCATGGTAAGCCTTGGTTACATGGTTCAACGCCTCCTCGGGGTCGGAAATTACCGGATGTTTTAGAATCGCAGTCAATCCGGTCCCTGTGTACTCGGCATAAAGGTCGATCTCTCCATTGACAAGGGCGCCATGACAGATCATTGTACCACCGAGATTAAATTTGCGCTCCACAATAAAATCGGTTTTCGCTTCGATAAGTTGAGCCATCATCTCCCCTAGAATAAGCTGTTCGGTAAAGTTTTTGGTTGCAATCCTGATAATTCTGTGACTTGTTTTCAATTGCGTTGCTGATTTGGAAATCCAACCGGGTTTTGTGAAGTAGGTAATGATACTGATCAGAACCAAAGCAACGGGTAACATAAAGGCCAGCCGTCGCATCAACGACTGAACCGATCCTTTTTTATCCCTTTTTCTTTCCGGTCGAAGCCCCCACTCAAAAGCCCCGATGGAAAAGTCTACAACCAAGGCGAGCAGTGCAGCAGGAATTGCACCGAGAAGAATGAGCTTTATATTGGCTAAAGCCAGGCCACGATTAATGAACTGGCCCAGTCCGCCGGCTCCGATGAAAGCCGAAAGGGTGGCGATACCCACCCCCACCACTGCTGCGGTTCGGATGCCAGCCACAATTACCGGCGCGGCCAAAGGTATTCTGACCATCATGAGTTGCTGGTATTCTTGCATACCGATTCCTTTGGCAGCCTCCATTACCTCAGCGGAGACTTCCTCAAGTCCTGTAAGGGTGTTTCTGGCAATCGGCAGTAACGCATAGAGGGTAAGGGCAATGAGGGCAGGTAGTGCACCGATTTTTTTGAGCAGTGCCAGCAAAAAGACCAGCATGGCCAGGCTTGGAATTGTCTGAAGAATACCAATGACACCCATCAGTAGCCCTCGCAGATAGGTGGCTCGAAAAAGTAGAATACCAACAGGGATCCCAATGAACATGGCTGCCAGAGTAGAGCATCCTGTCAGCATGAGATGTTCCCCGGTTCGAAGCCAGAGTTCCGGCAATCTTTCGACAACATACGCAACCAAAGCATCTATACTCATATGGGGAGCCTCTTTACGTCAAGGTGTCCGGCCGTTTTATCGTAAATAAATCTTGTACGAATTTGGTTGCCGGCGTGTCCAATATATCCTTTTTCGTTCCGATCTGTTCCAGATTGCCCTCATGCAGAATTGCAATGCGGTCACCAATAAGGAGCGCTTCATGAAGGTCATGGGTCACAAAGACGATCGTCTTTTTAAGCTGGTTTTTCAAGGTTAATAATTGTTGCTGGAGTGCTTCACGGGTAAGGGCATCAAGAGCACCGAACGGCTCATCCATGAGCAAATAAGTAGGGTTTGCTGCAAGGGCGCGGGCAACGCCAACCCTTTGCTGCTGACCACCGGAGAGTTCATCGGGAAATCTTTCGGCAAAACTCTCGGCCGGGAGCCCGACAAGATTTAATAGTTCCTGCATGCGCTCACGCCTGGAATGGATTGGCCATCCGAGAAGCCGCGGAACAATTTCAACATTTTGTTCAATGGTCATATGAGGAAACAGGCCGATTCCCTGAAAAACATAACCTATTTGACGACGCAAATCTACGGGGTTGTGGTCCATGACATCCTTCCCGCCGACCTCAATGATTCCTTTGGTAGGTTCGATCAGGCGATTGATCATCTTAAGGGTAGTGGTTTTACCGCAACCTGATGACCCCAAAAGGACCAGAGTTTCACCCCTGTCAACGCTTAAAGAAAGGTCTTTGACCGCATAGGAACGGCCGCCGTCAAATGTTTTAGAAACACGCGTTAGTTTGATCATGGTTTCTTTGATGGTTTGATAGAAAGGCCGTCTGGGTATAAATATTAGAAAAAAGTCTATAGAACATAATTTATATTGATTTATTGATTTGTCTGAAGTAATAAATTGTTTGAGCTAAAAAATTTTTAACAGGAACAAAATAAAATGTCAACTGACAGCAGCGGCAATCTGAATACTACAGACAAAAAATTTCCGTCTGATTATACCAAACAGATCATCTATGCGATCCGCAGACTCATGCAGGCAAGCGAGCTCTATACCAAAGAATTAAACAAAAAATATCAGGTAAGTGCGGCACAGCTCAACTGCATTTTAACACTTTATGAGTATGGTCCTTTACCCCCATCCAAAATCGCCAATCATATGATGGTCAAATCCAGCACAGTCACCGGAGTTGTCGACCGCTTGGAAAAGAAAGGTCTTGCGGAACGAATGCGAAACTCTCCGGATCGTCGCGTGATTACCATCCAACTCACCGAAGCCGGAAAGAAGTTGGCCCAACATGCCCCGCCTCCCATACAGCAAAAAATCATTGATGGTTTGAAACAAACTGAAAACGCTAAAAAAGAACAGATCGTGCGTTCCCTAAACATGCTCACCGGCATGCTTGATGTTCGGGATCTGGAGGTCAAGTAGTACTACGGATTTTATCTTTTCTCGATCTCTGAGATCCTCAGCAAACAGCCCTATCTAAATATTTATGAAAAAAAGGACTTTACAAAAATTTTTTATTGTTGTAATAGTTTCTATTAAAACAATTTAAACTAAAAATTTTCTGTGTGAGATATTGAGACCTTTAAAAAATGTTCAATTTTGTTCAAATTCAAGTCAAAGACCCCGGACTTTGAGTGGGGAAAACCGAAGATTTTAACCTCAGGAATACATTAAGTATTTCGAGGATTACAATCTGGGTCTGACTGAAAAATTGAGCAAAAGGGGATGTTTTTCAAAGGTCTTATTTCTTTGCAGAAATAACTTTGTTGAGACGAGGCGATGTTAAAATGGAAATCATACCGACAATAGAAAAAAATGAGTTGGCCAGTCTCCTGGGGAGTGACACATTCGGCAATATTTCCCGTGCGACCCGCTTAAAAATAGCAAAACTAAAACCGGTATTTGAAAAACTGGTCAAACCTTCTTTGTATCACCGGAATGCGGGCATCGACTCGGTGGAAAAGGGCGCCGTGCATCTTGAAGAAGGACCGAAATTTAAAAGTCCGAAACTTTCAAGGATGCTAAAATGTTGTGACAATATTATATGTTATATCGCAACGTTAGGCGATGGCATCGAAGGGGAAATCAAGCGGCTCATGGACAAAAAGCACATGTCGAAAGCGTATATCTTAGACGCCATGGCATCTGCGGCTGCCGATAATATGGTGGAAACCTTTCATCGGCATATGAAGGCCGAATATAAAAACCAGGGCAAACAGGTGACCCTGTGTTTCAGTCCGGGGTATTGCGACTGGCCCGTTACGGAACAGAAAAAACTTTTCAACGTATTAGATTCACAGGATGTTGATGTTGACCTGAACGATTCATGTTTGATGAGTCCCCGAAAGTCTGTTTCGGGTGTGTTTGGAATACATTCCAATGGCGAGACGCCTTACAATCCGTGCTGGGACTGCAACAGGACGGATTGTAAGGCAAGAAGGGCACCCAAGAGAGAAAGGAAAACAACATGACGAGCCGAAGGGGTCTCAACGGAGGCCATTATAAGCCGTTAAGCGACAAGGATGTGGAAAAAATACATCAAACCAGCCTTAAGGTCTTTCAGGAAGTGGGCGTACAGATCAATTTCCCGGAGGCGTTGGAACTGTTTAAAGAGGCAGGCGCCAGCATCGATGATTCAACCCAAATAGCCAGATTCAGCCCCGAGCTGGTTATGGAACTGATCAAACCGGCCCCTTCTGTTGTTCATCTTTGCGGCAGAGAAGACAGCGGCGAACTGGACTGCGAAATCGGTGGCAATAAAGTTTATATGGGAACCGGAGGTACCGCCCTTAATGTTCAAGATCCCGGGGAAAGAACCGCACGACGGTCCAAATTAGAAGACATCAAAAACATGGCACGGCTGGTGGATGCTCTGGACAATGTACATTTTTATATGCTCAATGTGTATCCAAATGATCTGCCGGTTGAAACGGTGGATGTGAACCGGTTCGGTGCTGCGCTCAATAATACCCGCAAGCATGTAATGGGCGGGGTTTATACCCTGGAAGGGGTTAGAAATGTGATTAAGATGGCAGAAATTATCGCAGGCTCTCCGGAAAAACTCAGACAGCGTCCATTCATTTCCATGGTAACCTGCAATATCAGCCCGTTTATGCTTGATGAAAGCTATGGTCAGTTAGCCATAGAGGTTGCAAGGCAAGGTATACCCGTGGTTGTACCGGTAGAGCCACTTTGCGGTGCCACTGCGCCCATTACACTGGCCGGCAATCTGGTCGTGCAAAACGTGGACACCCTTATCGGGGTTATGCTTACCCAATTGGTTAATCCGGGCACTCCGGTGTTATACGGATGTATATCTTCGATTACCGATCTCCGAGACATGAAATACTTGTCAGGGGCCATTGAAATGGGTCTGATGAATGCCGCTTCGGCTCAGATGGCAAATTTCTATAATCTCCCATTATATTCCACAGCCGGCATGTCTGATGCCAAAATCAACGATTCACAGTCCGGTTATGAATCGGCATTGACCGGTTTGATGGTGGCGCTGGCCGGCGGCAATTTTATTCATGATGCTGCGGGGTTCCTCGAATTTTGCATGACGGCTTCATATGATAAGCTTGTAATAGATAACGAAATCATCGGTATGATAATGCGTGCTGTCGAAGGAATCACGGTTGATGAAGAAACCCTGGCATTCGATGTTTTAAAAAAAGCCGGGCCCGGGGGTCATTTTGTCTCAAACCGACACACCCGAAAATTCATGCGAACCGAGCAATACCAGCCCCAGCTCAGCGACAGGAATAACAGGGAAACTTGGGAGGAAGAGGGGGCAAAATCCCTCCGGGTTCGTGCTTCAGAGAAAGCAAGGGAAATTTTAGAAGGACCTGAAACCCCGGTGCTTTCATCTGATATGCGAGATATAATCCGCAAAAAAATTCCCGGGCTCCAATCCGGTATAATGTAAAGAGGGATTCATATATGATCATCATCGGGGAAAAAATTAACGCAACCCTTTCTTCTGTCAAATCCATCATGTTGAATCGGGAAACAGAAAACCTTATCGATCTGGCAAAAAAACAGGCGGAATCCGGTGCTAACTTTATTGATGTAAATGTGGGTACCGGTGTGGGATCTCTTGAAGATGAAATTGAATCTATTCAATGGGCGGTTGAAAGCATTCAAGAACAAATCAAAACACCGATTTGCATTGACAGTGCGGATCCAAAGGTAATGGAAACCGGACTTAAAATTCTGAACAACAAACCTTCCATGATCAATTCCGTCAAGGCTGAAAAGTATAATTTGGCGGCGGTAGTGCCCCTTGCCGCCGAACATGATTCTTTTTTAATTGCACTGGCAATGGATGAAAGCGGTATTCCAAAAACGGTGGAAGGAAGGCTCCGGTGCTGCGAAACAATTCTCAGCGCTTGTGAAAAATATGGTGTTGCCATTCAAAATCTTTATATCGATCCTTTGGTCATGCCGATCAGTACGGATATAAATTCAGGAATGGTTACGCTAAAAACGTTGACCGCCATTAAAGAAGAATTTCCCGGTGCCCGGACTGTAACGGGCCTTTCAAATGTATCTTACGGCTTACCCGAACGGGGCAGACTTAATGTTGCCTACCTGCACATGTGTATCTTTGCGGGACTGGATGCCGCCATCGTCGATCCTTTGGATGAAAGCTTGATGGCCGCGGTAAAAACAGGGGAAGTATTAGTCGGGAAAGATCGGCATTGCCGCCGGTACATGCGGAGCTTTCGAAAGTAAAAAATCTATAGGAGGATATAGTGGTTGAATCATTTAGACAAGGTGTATTGGTCAAGCCTTACGAACGGTTGAATCAGGATCAGGTGAAATGGCTTGATCAAGCGTCACTGGACATACTGTCCGATCCGGGCATCTGGTGTTATAACGAACGGGCAGCCAAACTTTTCAAAGACCATGGCGCCAAAGTCCGGGAAGAAAGCGATTCGAACGCGAAATGCTGGCGGGTAAGTTTTCCGGGTGGTCTTATCAAAGAAGCCATTGCAAAAGCACCTTCCCGGCTTGTTTTAGGGGCAAGAAAACCGGAGAATCGACTGTTTATCGATGCTGAAATTCCACGTGCTTATTTTGGATCAGGATCTGAAGCAAATATTTGGCTCGATGCCAAGATGGAGGATTTTGTCAGTGAAAAAAACAGCTTGGTCAAAATAAAAGTGCCCCGATACACGGAACATCGCGGCAGCACCGCCTTGCTGAGTCGTGCTGCAAAGCTCTGCGAAAGACTGGAGCATCTCGATTTTTTTATCCGGCCATTGAACATACAGGACCCCGAGATTACATCAGATAACCATGACGTGAACAAATTCTTTGCCAGTCTCAATAATATTACCAAACATGTACAGGCCGGTTTGACTGACATTGCGCGCTTCAACGATGTCGTAAAAATAGCGGAGATAATTGCAGGAGGGAAAAAGGCCTTAAGAGAAAATCCAATCATTTCTTTTATCGCCTGCGTATTTAAAAGCCCGCTTCAAATCGTGAATGACACGTCAAAAAAGGTATTTGCTATTGTTAAAGCAGGGCTTCCGTTAGTTATTTCTTCTTCACCCCAGGGAGGATCATCGGCGCCTATCCAGGAGTCGGGAATGGTTGCACAGATTAATGCCGAAATTTTAGCCGGCATTACGCTGACGCAACTGATAAGAGAAGGGGCTCCGGTCCTTTATGGCAGTGTTCCTGTCAGAGCACGTCTTGATGATCTTCATGACCTTTACGGCTGCCCGGAATTTAATCAGTATAATATCGACTGCGTTCAATTAGCCCGTTACTATAAGATACCGTGCTATTCAAGTGCCGGTGTGGGCGATGCCAAAGTTCCGGGAATGCAGGCCATGTTTGAGAAACTGTTTACCCATCTTTACATGGCAATGAGCGGTGCGCACTATATTCATTATGCGTTCGGGCTTTTGGATCGAACCAATTGTTTTTGCCCGCTTCAGGCCGTTCTCGATAATGAACAGATTGGAAAAATCAAGCATTGCCTTAGGGAGCCTAAAATCAATCCAACAGAGATTGATAACACTCTTAATATGGTAAAAAAGGTCATGGCCTCAAGCCATCGACTCTTTGCCCGTCATGCTCGTAAGGCCATGCACAGCGGGGATGTTTCCAACCCATATCAATTTGAAACCAAAGATATGGAAGACAGGGTTATCGAAAATGCACTTGAGCATATGGCTATACTGGAAACCGAACCGGCACCTCATTTGGCCTCAGATGTGGTGGAGCGCATATATAATAAGGTTCCGGGCCTTTTGCCGGGCCTAAAAACAATACAATATTGATGAATTCGTAAAACGTTCGTAAAAAGTCAGGAATTCGCTTTTGTCGTCATTCCGTCCCGGATCGGGGTCCGGGATGACGGCCAAGCCGGAATCCAGTAAATTCAATTACT
>JAYEFV010000431.1:0-2123 GCA_034658755.1 Thermodesulfobacteriota bacterium
AACTGCCAACCATTCCGACGCCCATAGAAGAGATCACCAGAGGCATAACTAAAATTGTAGAAAAGCTGGAAAAACTTCCCCTGGAGCAGATCGGCAAAGACCTCCGAGATACCCTGGCGCACTTGAACAAGTCCACCGAACACTTGCTCAAGCTCATGCAAAATGTGGATGAGAAAGTTGCCCCTGCGGCCACCGCCACGTTGGAGCGGACTCAAACCACCCTGATTAAGTTGGACAGAATGTTGAGTGCCGAGTCTCCCACGGGTCACGAATTGAAACGCGCGCTGAGTGAGCTCGCCGACGCGGCTCGGAATATCAGCGTACTGGCGGATTACCTGGGGCGACATCCCGAGTCACTGGTTTTTGGAAAGGAAAAGCGCAATGAAAAATAGAGCTTGCTTTGGGAACATAAGTTTGGTATTTTCCCTTATGGTATTTTTACTTGCCGGGTGCAGTACTACCCCTGCGGTGAGATATTATGCCCTGAATCCCTCTTTCGAGATGCAGCGGGATATTCCTCAAGCCGTTTCCGTGGATACCCTTGCCATCGGTGTGGGGCCAGTGGAATTTCCAAAACTTCTTGACCGGCCGCAGATCGTAACCCGGAAAAGCCAAAACCGTGTAGAGGTGTCCGAGTTCCATCGATGGGCCGGCTCGTTTTCGGAAGATTTTTTACGAGTTTTAGCCAGGAACATTTCCGTTCTTCTGCCCGCAGATCGAGTGGCCGCATATCCCTGGACCGATCAGTTCTTCCCGACCTGCCGTATTCAGTTGACTGTGGAGCAGTTTGACGGCCGGTTTGGGGAGCACGTTGTGTTGAACGTGACCTGGTCCGTATGGAATCAAAAAGACACGAATCAAGCCATATTTAAGCATACCCGTATAAAAGAGCCCGTATCCGCCGGGGACTACGACGCACTGGTTGCGGCCCAGAGCCGGGCTATAGCCACCCTTAGTCGTGATATTGCTATGGCGATCAAGGCCGTTTCACAAAAAAATGGCGGTTCACCGGGGAAGCAGTAAATAATCCATTCATCGATGTAAAGAGAAAAAAATGAAAACCATTACACTAAATGTGCTATGCATTTTTCTTTTACTGTTTTTTGCGTGCAGTCAAAAGGAAGATCAACAAAAGCAACCACAACCACTCGATATAACGGTAGTCGTCACCGCCGCGCAAGAAGTTCCCATCTATCAGGAATTTGTCGGTCAAACCCATGGTCTTAAAGATATTGCCATACGGGCGAGGGTGGAAGGTTTTCTGGAAAGTATCCATTTTGAAGAGGGCTCGCGGATCAAAAAAGGTGTTTTGCTCTATACTCTGGAAAGCCAGCAATTTGAGGCCGATGTTGCGGCAAAGATGAGCAGGGTTGCGGAAGCAAAAACAATGCTGGCGAAAGCCAAAAGCGATTTGGACAGGATCGAGCCACTTGCAAAAGAGAAAGCGGTCAGTGAGAGTGACCTGGATGCCGCGGTGGCCCAACATGAAGCTTCCATCGAATCGGTCAAAGCATCCCAGGCGAATCTCAGGGCCAGCAAAATACAGCTCGGTTACACAAAGATTTATTCGCCCATATCCGGAATTATCGGAAAGACAAAAGCCAAAGTAGGGGATTTTGTCGGCCGAAGTCCCAATCCGATTATTTTGAATACGGTTTCCCGTATCGACACGATTCTCGTGGAGTTCTTTATTACTGAGACTCAGTATTTGCGCATCGCCCGCTACTATCTATCCGGTGATGCCCCCACTGATAATACCAGGGAAGCAAAACTTGAACTGATTCTCGCGGACGGCTCATTGTATGGACACAAAGGTAAAGTCGATTTTATTGACAGAGAAGTGGATCCTACAACCGGTTCTATTCTGCTTCAGGCATCATTTCCCAACCCCCAGGAATTGTTACGCCCCGGGCAATTTGCCAAAGTAAAGGCCCTTGTTACCGTTGTTAAAGACGGCATCCTGATTCCGCAAAGATGTGTTATGGAACTACAAGGATTGTACAGTGTCTATGTGGTTGGCGATGGTGATAAGGTCAAGACAAGAGAAGTAAAAGTAGGTCCCAAGATCAAACAATTCTGGCTGATCACCGAAGGGTTAAAACCTGGTGAACATGTCGTGTACG
>JAYEFV010000432.1:0-2120 GCA_034658755.1 Thermodesulfobacteriota bacterium
AATGCAACATATGATCTGCTTTTGAAAAAACAACTTGAAGCGCAAATTTCTGTGAACATGGAAAAAAAGCAAAAAGGTCAAAAATTTATAATCCTTGACCCTGCCAGACTCCCGGAAAAGCCTGTATTTCCTGATATGAAAATTCTGTTTTTATTAACTTTGATAGCCGGACCTAATATCGGGCTTGGGTTGGTCTTTTTGCTGGAGTATCTCAATACATCTTTCAGAAGTCCCAAAGATATCGAATCTTATTTAGGGGTTCCCGTTCTTGCCACTGTTCCGATAATCTATGATCGGAAAGATAAAGCAAGTCAAAGACTTAATCAGGTTTTCAGTATTTTTTCAATCATGTTCTCTTGTGCCCTTGTCTTTGTATTTGCTGTAATATCTTTTTATGGTATGGATCGGACCATGGAGCTTTTTAGATAGATTTATTACTACAACCTAATCCGGACGAGCCGGAACCAAAAATATTTGCCACAAAGACACTAAGACACAAAGGATATATTTATTATTCTTTCTTCGTGCCTTGGCGCCTTAGTGGCATAATGGAAAAAGTTTTGCCACAAAAAGCACAAAATTTATAACTAAGGAACTAAGGGGAAACCAATGGGTAAAATTTTCGATGCATTAGAAAAATCAAAAAAAAGACATAAAACATCAGTCGCAAAACAAGAAACTCATTGGCCTGTTGAAAATGCCAAATCTGAAAACGAGGCTTATGTCAATACGCCCATCTTGTTAAATAAGGATATGAACGCAACTGATATTTCATATAAACGACCTGAAAATGCTGAAAAAATTAAAAAGCAAAAGCAGGTCACCCCTTTTATGAAAAATAAAGTATTATATGATGTTAACAATATTGACAAAAATCTGGTTGCACTTTTAAAACCGCAATCATTTGAAACTCAACAGTTTAAAATGTTACGGACAAATCTATTGTTTCCCCCATCAGGAAAATCGCCTCGGACAATAATGGTAACCAGTTCTACGCCTGATGAAGGAAAATCTTTTGTGGCTGCAAACCTTGCCATAAGTATTGCTCAGAGCATTCAAGAGCACGTTTTGCTCATCGATTGTGATATTCGCAGGCCTTGCGTTCATACACAATTCGGGTTTGGTGATGTTCCCGGACTGAGTGAGCACCTTGCGAGTGGAACGCCCCTTTCTTCTTTAATTCTTAAAACAGAGGTCAATAAATTGAATGTGTTACCTGCAGGCAGACCCCCTCATAATCCTTCAGAACTCCTCTCTTCTCAACACATGTCCAAACTTCTTGCAGAGGTAACCGAAAGATACAGGGATCGTTATATTGTTATTGATTCACCGCCACCCAAACTGACAGCCGAGACAAGTGCCATATCAAGACAGGTTGACGGGATCCTTCTTGTTGTAGAATATGGAAGTACACCACGCCAGATGGTTTCTGACTTGATAGATCTAATGGGAAAAGAGAAAATCCTTGGTATTATATTAAATAAGCTGGATATGCGGTTTTCAGGCTATTACGGTATGGGGAAATACAGTAAGTACGGCAAATATTATCAGAAGTATTAAACCGAGGTTAAACGGTTCTGGGTTCACGGTTCACGGTTTAGCAATGCCAACATCCAAACTTAAAAGGAGTTATAAAGAATTCGACAACACCTATCAGTTCACCCGATGGATGATTATTGCAGCTGGATATAAGCAGACCGCAATGAACCATAACTAAACGTTTAAAAAACCTTAAACTTTGAACAGTGAACCATGAACCGCTCAATTTAGTTTGCAACCTTGAACGTTGAACGTTGAACCCTGAACCGATTTTATTATGTTAAGAATTTTCAAACAGTATTACCCCATACGAAATATTTTCTTCTTTATCGGCGAAGGCCTGGTAATATATATTTCTGTTATATTTGCGTCCTGGATACTTCTTAAAGCCGAATCATTTTCTTTTGATTTGTGGATGTACTTAAAGATCTTTTTGATAACCTTTATCTGCCAGACGTGCCTCTATTATAATGATCTTTATGACTTAACGGTTACAGACAGTTTCTTGGAACTTGGCATACGATTGCTGCAGTCTCTCGGTGCTTCCGCTATTTTTCTTGCCGGTGTTTATATTATTTTCC
>JAYEFV010000433.1:0-2119 GCA_034658755.1 Thermodesulfobacteriota bacterium
ATTTTAGGCCTGAGGGAACTGACGCTTTTCTCGTAAATACACATCCCAAATGTAGTCCGGGGACGAGAATGGAACCTTGAACCCCTGAACCTTTGAACCCGTGAACGCCTACAAATAAGCTATATATTTTATACATTATTTTCCAAAATGCAAGGAATCTTAGGCGGTCTAAATTTTGATGAATTCGTAAAAAGTCCGAAATCGTCATGCCGGACCTGATCCGGCAGCCAGAACGTATTGATATAACTGGATTCCGGCCTTCGCCGGAATGACAAGAAATGGTGTTTTTCGACTTTTTACGATACTATCAAATTTTGTTCGGCAAACAACTTACGGAATTCATGGATGAATCTTACACAAACATTATTTAAAGAAGGTTCGGGGTTCAAGATTCAGGAAATAATTGTTAATAAACAACGGTTAACAATTAACAATTAACAATTGATTATTGATCATTAGATCAGGGATCGGGATTTGGGGTTCGGAGGTTCAGGGTTCATGGGTCGCGGGTAAGGTGTCCGGTTTCGGGTTTCAGGTGTTGGGATTTTTATTGGGGATCATGGGATTGATCGATCGCGGAAAGGAAACGAAAATGAATTTAAACGAGCAGTTTTTCTTTTTGTTATCGTGTCGTTGTAGCAATATCTTCCGGTTTATCCGGGTTCGGATACATCAGAATGTTTCATGCAAAATAAATATGTTGGTATCACAATACCAAAAAAGAGTTAAGCCGGATTTTTTAATCCGGCTTAACTTATTGTTTTTGTTTGGTCGGGACGGCGCGATTTGAACGCGCGACCCCAGCGTCCCGAACGCTGTGCTCTACCAGACTGAGCCACGTCCCGACTTGTTTTATCTTTTTATGCTCCTCATCGTAAATTGTCAATCATTTTTCATTCTTACCTAAAATCTGCAATTCTAGATTTGGCCGCATTTTCAAGGCGCAGGGTGTGCTACCGTAGTAAACTACTGCAAACGCCCTGCAACACAGAAAATTTTGTATGCAGATTTTAGGTGAAAGGATTGTTGACTATAATGGTCTGATCCCTGCCCGGGCCAACAGATATAATATTAATAGGGGTTTCGGTAAGTTCTTCAATTCTGCCAAGGTAGTTTTTGGCATTTTGTGGCAGATCATCTATTTTTCGGACGTCAGATATATCTTCCGACCATCCCGGCAGAGTTTCTAATACCGGTTTACAGGCCTTAAGGATCTTTATACTTGCCGGAAAATCATGGATAATTTCACCATTATATTCATAGGCGGTGCAGATTTTAAGGGATTCCAGCTCTCCCAATACATCCAGTTTGGTTATTGTAAGACCGGTAAGTCCGTTCAGGCGCGCAGAATTTCTCAGTAAAACCGAGTCAAGCCATCCACACCGGCGCTTTCGCCCGGTTGTCGCACCGAATTCCGCGCCTTTTATTTGAATGGCGTCACCAATTTCATCAAAAAGCTCTGTAGGGAAGGGCCCTTCTCCCACACGGGTTGTATAAGCTTTTACGATACCGATAACACCGGTGATTTCTTTTGGGCCTATACCTGCTCCGCAACAGGCATTTCCCGATATGGTGTTTGAAGACGTAACATAGGGATAGGTGCCGTGATCAATATCAAGGTGCGTGCCCTGGGCGCCCTCAAAAAGTATCTGCTTGTTTGCCTTGATTGCCTGGTTCATCAAAACAGAGATGTTGACAACATGAGGTGCAAGCCTTTCCGCATACCCTTTATACTGATCGATAATGCTTTCGGGATCTATGGTTTCAGAGGAAAGGTAATGTTTAAGGTAGAAATTCTTTTCTTCCAGGATCGTTCTTATCTTTTCGATAAACCCCTCGAAATCAATCAGTTCAACAAAGCGGATTCCCCTGCGGCAGGCCTTGTCTTCGTAACAGGGACCTATTCCGCGCCCTGTGGTTCCTATTTTTTTGTCACCTTTTTTCTTTTCACGGGCAAGATCTATCTGTTTGTGATAGGGCATAATAATGTGCGCTTTTTCGCTGATTTTAAGGTTATCCGAACCCACGTCTATGCCCTTGCTTTCCAAATTGTCGAGTTCTTCCACCAGAACTGCCGGATCAACGACCATTCCATTTCCGATAAGGCAGGTTTTTTTCT
>JAYEFV010000434.1:0-2117 GCA_034658755.1 Thermodesulfobacteriota bacterium
TTTCATTGACAACATGTTAATATTAAAAGGTTTCTGTATAAAACCATTACAGCCCCGTTCAAGTATTTCGGTTGCCTGACCATTGATACTGTGACCGCTGGACAAAAGGACGTTTATATCAGGATTCATCTCTTGTAATATGTCATAAGTTTCCCCACCACTCAATCCAGGCATGATAATGTCAATGATGACGATATCAATCTTATCCTGGTTTTCCTTGTAGATTTCGATGGCATCCTTCCCATTTCTGGCTATGGTAACATTATATCCCATTTTAGTTAACATTTCCCTGCAGCCTTCAATAACCATATTCTCGTCATCCACAAGCAGTACCGTCTCATTGCCCATTATAATTTCTTCATGCAACTCTTTTTCTTTTTCTACTTTTTTTTTGGTGGCCGGAAGATAAATACTGAAAGTTGTACCGCAGCCCTTTTCAGAATCAACATCTATATATCCACCATGCCCCTTTATTATGCCATAAGCGGAAGACAATCCAAGGCCTGTGCCTTTTGTAAGACCTTTTGTTGTAAAAAATGGCTCAAAGATGCGTTCTCTGGTCTCTTTGTCCATGCCTGCACCGTTATCTCTGACAGTCAACAAAACATAATCCCCGGGCTTTGGATCATAAGGCTTGCCGGTCATCTCCTTGTCTGTGATGTTCATTGTTTTCAAAAAAAGATCCCCTCCTTCAGGCATGGCATCTGCAGCATTAACATACAGATTCAACAGTACCTGTTCGATCTGTCCTATGTCAGACTCTATTCCATATAAATTTTCATCCAAATCTTGATGAATTATAATCTCCTTTTTGGCTATTTTAAAAGTATCGCAGGTCTCTTTGAACAACCGGTTCAGATTTATCGGCTTGACCCCATCTCTGCCTGCCCTTGCATATCCGGCAAGCTGGCCTGCGAGTTTGGATCCATTGGTAACCTGCTTTTCAATGTTTTTTAAATATTTATAATACTGATGATTTGAATCAATATCTAAAAGCATTATAGATACATTTGCCATAATTCCCATAAGCAGGTTATTAAAATTATGGGCAAAGCCACTGGCCAGTGTGCCGATAGCCTGCATTTTATGAGCTTGTTGCAACTGGACTTCCAGCATGGTTTTTTCTTGCTGTGCGATCTTTTCTTCGGTGATATCCCTTCCAATAGATTGATATTCTGACGCATTGCCTTGGTCATCAAAAATGGCCCGGTCGGTCCACTGCTGCCAGCGAATCTCTCCATCCGGTGCCATGACTTGATGTTCATATGTTATGGTAGGTCTTTTTTGATCCAGAGACATGAACTGATTTTTTACTTTGTCTTGATCTTCCTTAAGAATAAACTGGAAAAAGTTTTGCCCTATCAATTCTTCTTCTTTTTTGTTAAAATAATTGCAATAGGCTGTATTTACAAAACTTAATGTTCCATCACATAGAAAACGGCAAATCATTGCAGGCATGTCTTCTACCACTGTACGATATCTCTCCTCATTATCCAGCAGTTTTTCCTCGGCCTGCTTACGCCATAAAATAAGCTGCGATAACGCTTCCGTCTCTCTTAAACAAATATTTCCGGTTTCTTTGGCAACTCTTCTATAATGTTCAACCTCTTTTCTTACTTCCTTTAACTTTTGTTCCAATTCGATCTTTGCAATTTCTTTCATATTTCATTTATCCTATAACCAAAACCCATTATTCCAGCATATCAACCAATATCTATAGAGACCACTGAATCATCGATATTTTTTCCTCATTCATCTCTTTTAATCGATCGAAAAAGCGTTTCTGAATTGGTACGCCCGGCTGGGTTCGAACCAGCGGCTTTCAGCTCCGGAGGCTGACGCTCTATCCACTGAGCTACGGGCGCACTGTTGGTTAAGTCCGGACAAATAGTTCATCAGTGCTGATATGTCAAGCCTGACGCAGAATTTAGGTTTTATAATAACCGGGCTATTGGTTTTTACTTAAAAGAGCGGCGTTTTTCTCAAATAATTCTTTTGCTTCGCCAACCACGTAAAGAGAACCCGCGATACAGATTGCATCTTTCGGTGATGCGGTTTCAATTGCATAGATCACGGCTTTATCGACATCAGGGATGATATGTATGTCGGAAATCATT
>JAYEFV010000435.1:0-8844 GCA_034658755.1 Thermodesulfobacteriota bacterium
CACTTTATCCTATTCAAATTCCGGCTCATCGCGGATTAACGTGATTTTTCCATTATTCGAAAATCATCACTTTATTTACCTGCGACTCAGTATGGTTGTAACAATTTGGATTTACAGTGATTTGGCGGGAATGTCAGTTGTCATTCCGCCTAATCCATAATGAACCGGAAAATTTTTCACGCTAATCCGCGATGAGCCCAAATTCCGTGGCAGATTAATTTGCTTAAAAAATATCTTATTGATATTACAATGTTTTATTTTTTTAAAATTCAAATTTTGAGGAAACTAAAATCTTGGATGTGTGAAGCAAATCCATTCTAATAACAGAATTAAGCACTTCTTGCGCATCCAACAATTCCATTGAAGGGAACAATATAGCGTTATTTTTTAGCAATACCTTTTTTAATCTATGTATTGAAATGAACCGACTAATTAGAGATTTGCACATGGATTCCATGAAGAGAAGCATGGTCCACCTTGGTCCAACTATTGACGGGCCGTATTTCAAGATAATTCTCCGGTCTGAATAGCAGGTCATATAATAATTCTTTTTATTCATATCGCTTTTTTCTCTTTTAAATAACATTGGTTCATTGAGATTTGCCAAGTTTGATCCTATAAGCGTCCTACACCATAAATCTCGGTCTTGTGCACGAACGTATGATTCATCGTAAGGATTATTTCGGAACCAATCCACCCTTCCAACAACAGTCGGGTGACAAATCACCTTTTTTCGCAGAATTGTAAGGTTATCTAAATTGCCATCAGGGAACTTTACAATGCCCGTGATTTCATATTCATCATCATAAGTATACACATTAGTCCCAACAAGGTCGACTTCCGAATTAGCCTCAAGAAAGCCAATCTGTTTCTGTAGTCTATTAGGGTGCATTATATCATCAGCGTCCATTCTAGCTATGTATTTTGAACGGGCATATGAAGTAATTTCATTTAACCTAGCAGACAATTTCTTGTTTTTCCCATCCGACGAAACCGTTACACGAGAATCTTTGACACCGAGAGCAATTTCCAGGGAACTGTCAGATGATCCATCATCAATAAGCAGGAGCTTCCAGTTGGAATAATTCTGCGCGAATACTGACTGAATGGCATATGGCAGAGTTTCTTCGTCATTATAAAATGGTAACCCAATCAGCACACTCATTTTTGTTTATTCCCAAATTGAGCGTTTCTTTTATGAAAACGCACACAACTTATTGAGTTTATAAAATTTATTCAAAAATCCGTTTTCACCCAATAGGTGAAAGAGCTAATCATAACAACGTCCTATAATTTCCATCAGATAAATCATTTTATGGATCAACAATCGCTCAATTTAGGTTTATATATCAAGTTGTATTCCGAAATGAGTCGTTAACAGTCATTTGTTCTCCACACAGACAAGTAACGGATCGAAAATTCATCATGAATAACATGTTGTGCCAATCCAACCGTCATTTGCGTTCATAGTAATTAACTGATGAATTATTGCTGTTATATCACTTGCACATTGTTGTGGAGAGGTATCATTTCTAATGTTTAAAACACTTACGCGCCTCCGAGTTTTAGCTTCATTAACAAAACTTAATAATTCGGACATGGATTTTTTTAAAAATTTCAAATCGATGACTTTTTTGGTTTCCAAGTCATGCCTCAAACGACTCTGATCACGCTTGCGATCTCCAATGCGAGAACTAAGTATGTTATCATCCGTCTCCAAATTAATGACCACAATTTCATCGTTTTTCCACTCCAAAAAAGGGAGAAAGGCTGTAATGTCAGTAGATTGACTTTTTGTTTCTTCATATACTATAGACCAAAGGCTTTGAACCAATCCCTGATCAAAAATTGAAATTTGGCCCTTCATGCCTTTGTTTTGCAAACCTCTGATGTAGTGGTAATTCAAACAAAGTCTCAGTAATTTTTTCGCATTGTATTGGTTTGCAGAAAAAGTCTTTGAAAACAATCCTAATATATTTCTATCCGGACCTTGAACAGCAAATTGTATTTTGTAAAGTAGTCTTTCCCATTTTGACATCATGTTATTTATCAGAAAAGTTGGTTGCTGTACCCTAAGCCCCATAGACTCAAGCCTATCAGCTATCTTTCTAGATATAGTCGTTTTCCCAACTCCGGGTAGACCGCAAAATTCAATAATCAAAACATAGCCTTTCTGGATATTTCATATAAGCCATTATCTGCTATGGGGACGCTATATATTGCGGTTATCTCGTATATAGCCTACCGTATATGGTGCTTATTTCTTATATGAAATATCCGGTAAAGATGGTTGAAGAGGAACTTGGTGAGTTGACTGATAAGCAATACCAGTTAGTGGCAATTTTGAACGTTAAATTCTGTTCCAGATAGCCCTTTTTATTTCGATAAGCACAGATTCAAGAGTTTTCTCTGCATTCACTACGCACACTCTATCAGGATAGGTTTTTTGCATCATCTCAATTACATCTTTTCTCTCCTTTAACAATTCTTTGTTCATCCCTGACTTACGGTGTGCGGCCGTATCAGGTGAAACCATAAGCTTGATAAGAAGATCCGGTCCCAATCTCTCGCAGTTAAAGTAGATGCTGTACTCCCATTTTGCGATTTTTTTTAACACACCGAATTTATTATCAAGCAAGTCAGTCAAAAGGGGACCATCGTTAAAACCTGGCTGACATGTCTGCGGATACCGGTCGGTAAGTACGACCATGCCCTTATTCTTAGCCTTCAACAGTTTTTTCATCTTATTCCTCTTTTCGAAAGCAAGCGCAATAGCCCAAAGAAATCTCGCAAAAGTGAGTTTACGTTTTTTATGAGTCTTGTGTCTGTTCGTGTTGCTTCCTCGTTTATATCGCTTAAAAACTCTTAAGGCCAGCAACATGGGGAGTCTCAAAAATGATGACGACCCATCGCCACTGCCAAAATAAACCAAATAGACGTCCATTTTCCAAGACAACCATTTTTTAATAATTTTTACTATCGTGGATTTGCCCGCTCCGTCAATTCCGACAATGGCAATAATCAGCCCGGCAGAACCAACCATAGTTCTTCTAAACGGATGTGGGGGTTGAACCAGCCTTTTAGAGATCGCACCAATCAACCAATTCAACTCTCGCAGATGCCGTTCTATCCATCCTTCAGTTGTAGACAGCCTTCTGTATTCTCTCAGAGCCTTACGAGTTTTACACCGTAACCGGGCCAGGCTCCAAAAACTTGGCAAGCACATTAACGACTCTAAAATATTATCAGATCCTATGCTTAAACACTGCTGGGCGATTTTACAAATCTTCTCTTCTTTTGTTTGTTTAACAAGCCATATATACTCTCTATAAAAATTCTCTGATAGATAACTTTTTCCCAATATTTGCATTATGTAATCACGACTTCGGATCTTTAAGCTCTCTCTCAAAAACAAGTGAAACAATTCCAAGTAAGGATCCGAAATTTTGACCTTATAACCGGAAGATAGCCTTGATGATGTAAGGACTTTATCCGCCCAAGGAAGATCATAATTCTTCAAAAATTTTTCGCCGATACTCAATTTGTAATGAAGATGAACGTGGATTAACTTTCCAGTTATCCAGTCAAAGCCCAAATAATCTTGTAATCCAGGATAGTAGCTCATTTTTACGGCAACGAACCGCTTGATGTATAAATGATCAAAAACCTGTTCTACGGTAGCCCGATCCTCAGAATGGACTAAGATATCCAAATCCGTGTCACCCAGAAGGCCAGCCAAGAGGTGCTCATTGCTTTTCCAGTGACAGTAACGGATACTCTTTGTCTCAAATTCGTCGAACAAAATGTGATTAATTCCTAATGTATTCATCTTCTCTATGTGTGTGCGAGATGTAACTTCCTTAAACCTCGAATTAAAATATTCTCGTTAAACCACTTAAAATCTTCGTTTTTCAATCTTGTTTCGGCAACATGGCACAAAAACGCACTGATTGTAAACACGAGTGGCAATATAATTGCCAGTCGAACAATTGGTCCAGCTCCAAAAACGTGTTGTAGTAATTCTTGAACAGCAAAAGTAAAAAGCAGACAGAACAAACCAAGGCAAAGCCCTGGGGCCAAGGTTTTTAGAATGTCCAACCATTTCATCTGAATAATTTTTAAGCAAAGACCTGCCATAAAGATATAATTCGCAGTAAGAGCAAAAACAACGGCCAGAGCTATACCCTCTAATCCATAGCTCGTTCCGATAACGGAGCCCGTAATGATGAGAAAAGCAAAGCCCCATTGTAGCAATGCCCGGCGATAGACGGCCCCAGTTGCCCTAGCCAGCGAGTCACTTATCTTGTAAGCACTCCTAAAGTACATTCCTGATGACAATATCCGCAAAGGTAGAATTGTCTCCTGCCACTGTTCCCCAAGCAGAACGTTTACCAATTCATCAGAAAGAACAAAGCAAACCGAACTTAGAGGTATAATCATAATTCCCACAACAGTGAGGCCGCGAGTATATGCTCGGGATAGCTTCTTGCTATCTTCCTGCACCGTTGCCATGCTTGGGAAAAATACGTCATCCAAAATTTGACCTACGAAATTAGCTGGCATAGACATCAACTGGTAAGCCTTTTCATAGATACCAAACATAGAGAGTCCTAAAAAACGGATAACAATATAATTGTCTCCATAACCGGCGGCAAAATTGCCAACTCTAGCTAACGAGAATCCTCCGCCGAACCTCAATAAGCTTCCTAATTCCTCAAAAGAAATTCGAGGGCAAAACCTCCGTCTACAAATGATAAAGTATCCAGGGGTAATAATTAGAAATTTAGCTATATGACCATAAACTAACGACCAATACCCTTGTCCAAGAAGGGCCAAGCAAATCGCAACACCAGAATAAACCATAAAACCGATGCCCTTAACTCCCGCCACTGCCCTGAAATCCAATTCCTTCCTGATCAGGGATTCAGGAATAATACCGGCCCCCTGCAAAATAATACAAATTGAGAGCCACCGCAGCAATTGAGAAATATCCTTTTGAATGAGTAACCGAGATATTTCAGGCGCTAAAACTTGCACAAAGCCAAAAACTAAAATACTTAAGATCATTACAACAGTAAAAGCCGTGTTTATTGTGTCCTGCGAAATATCCTGGTAGTGAATAAGTGCCGCACCCATCCCAAGGTAGACGAAAATCAAAGTAAAATTAACGAATAATATAGCCGAACTGACAACTCCAAAATCTTCCGGTAAAAGGATGTGAGCCAAAATCGACAATGTGACAAGAGTAAAAAAACCCTGCAACCCTATTCCCAGAGTGTTCCAGAAAACTCCACTCAGGGTTCGCCGCACCAGGCTTCGCTTTTTGTGTCCTGAAGCATTTTTGTAGTCCATTACAAGTATTAGCGGAAAAACATCTGAAGTTGCAAGAGTCCTCTTTCGCTTATGGCTTCATAAAAGGCGCTTTTCCTGATACCCTCCTTGGGAGCGATGTGTTGTCTTGCGAAATCATCTTCTTCCATGACCCGGAGGAGTTCGGCTCCGGATTCATATCCTTAGAGATGATAAGAAGACCAAAAAAGACGCGTGGAAGACATTAAACACAACCTTGCAGGAAAAGAATGACTTCATCAGGGGCATCATCGGAACCGATGAAAACTTCAGCGTCTTATTGATGAACCTTAACAATCTACTTCATAGCAAACTCAAGGCAGCTTAAATTGCCGGTTTTACGGAAAAGATTTTTGAGACAGGGCACTAGTGGCTGAGGGAGATGCCGGAAACCTTGCTGCCATCTGTCAATCCATTGGCCTGGGCGTCCCAAAATAGGCTATAGGTGCAGCTTGTGGACGAGCCAATAGAGTCAGGGACACAAAGGAGAATATCTTTTTTATCACCGGTTACGGCGCCGGACGACACAGAGAACTCACCCTTAAAGGACAAGTAAATGTCTCCGTTGTCGTCGATCCAGACGCTGTTTACATCCTCCCCGCTGCTTTGGAGCTCCACATCGGAGCCGTCAAAATATAGTTCCCACGTGCCACTGGTATTTTGACCCAACTGAGTGGCCGTGAAGGCCAGCAGGTCTTCATCCTTCTTTTGCGAGAGGTCGTCAACAATAACGTCACTAACTGTACTAATCAGCAAGCGTCCGTCCGGCGCAATCCCGATCGCGTCAATTGCCTCCCCGTAGTAGTCTCCGAGCCCGACATCCGAGCCGTCGAAGTACCACTCAAAGGTGCCGGCGGTGTTGACCCCTGTAGATGTGGGGACGAATCGCACGATGTCAAACTCCTCAACAAGGCCCACATCGGGCAGAGTCTGGGGAATATTTATGGCAAGCAGTATGCTGCCGTCCGCATTGATGTGGAAGGCTTTGATATCCACGCTGCTAGCACCCAAGCCTACATCGGATCCGTCGAAGAATATCGACCAGGCCCCTGTGCTGAAGTCATAGGCTGCAATGTTCTCATCGGCGGAACTGATCCCCGGGGGATAGGCAGTGCTGCTTGTGGATACATAAAGAGTGGAAAAGGCTGTCGGCTCATTAACCGTGACCGTCATTTCATCAAAATTGGAAAGCTCCGAGTCGTCGGCCGTCAGACGCAGCACATACTCCCCGAGCGCGGTAAAAGTAACCGTGGGATTCTCGATGTTGGGATCCTCGAAGGTAACAGCCGCGGGTCCACTGACCTGGCTCCAGAGGATGGTCACCTGTGTCGGCGGGTCTGGCAGCCCGTCATCGATCACCGTTCCATCCAGCACGGTAACGTCAGGCAGGGCCGATCCAAGAGTCCGGTCAGGCCCTGCCGATACGTCAGGCGACTGATTGCTCAAAAAGAGACCCTCTACAGAGTATTCATAGATCTTGCCGTCGTTTTCGTCTGGGTCCCAGTCGTTATCCTCACCCCTTTCGGCGATATACAGGTTCAATAAATCAGGATACGGATCAGCGTTGCCCAGACTGCTCGGCGCGAGTGTCAGCCCTGCCGGGTTCTTTGCCTCTTGCAGGATGCCGAAAGTGCGTACGAGGAAACCGCCGATGGTAACATGGAAAAGCGTATCGTCGGGTTCACCAACAAGATAGAGATGGCCTGGGTGGTCTGAATCAGAGGCAATGCCTTCGATGTCCGTCATCCCAAGGCGTTCTATATCGAAACCTGTCACTAAATCATCACCCCCTTCCGACGGCACGCCATCAAAGAGCCCGTTTGCTCCCGGGTCGACTATGTACACCTCCCTGTCTACTCCATCAGCGATATAGAGCCGCCCATCTTGGGGAGAGTAGGCCACACCCTCCGGATCGGAGCTGCCGTATGCATAGGTGTCAAACGACGTAATGATATCATCGGCTGTCCCGTGGAGCCCATCAGCACCTCGGTCTATCTCGAAAATCTCATCCTTGTCGTCGTCAGAAATAAAGATGTGTTGATTCTCCGGATTGTAGCCGACCCCAGTCGGCTCATCCGAGTAGTCGATTGTGCTTCCGGTCCCGACCAGGCCGGCTGGAGCATAGTCGATTTCATACAGGTTATCGCCCGTAAAAAGGGCAGGCATCTCATTGACTTCGGAGTCACTGGCCAGGATCTTGTCGCTATGCTGCAGCCAGGCAATACCAGCCGTGTCGGGACTAGGTGGATCAAACTGAGAGGTGTCGATGATCTGCATGAGTGTGGCGCATCTGCCAGCCTCAGGGAACACCAGAATGGACACCATAACTGCCATAACTGCAATGGTTTTATAATTTCGCATTAGAATACCTCCTGCGATGGATTAAGTTTGGGTTGCTTCGCCGTGGCGGGCTTTTGCACGGGTATACTCTTCGTAAGCGTCCACTCCGAAAGTTCGCCATACGCGCCGCCGCCGGAAACAACAAACAGATTAAATATCGAGGGATCGTCTGTGCCGTCCGAGCTTGATGAAAATATAACGCCCTGGAGATCGGTAGTGTCCAAGGTCGGAACTTCACGGCGGTCAACGAGCTCGCCGATCCTGCTCACTTCAATAATCTCTTCCGTGCCAGGGATAAAAAGATAAAGATGCCCGTTTTGCGGGTTAAAAGCAATGCCCCGGGGGCGGCCGGGGCCGACAACTTTGCATAGCTCCACCCGGTCGGCGCTTGTGCCCCGGGGAGATCGCTGGGGCCCGAGCTTGATTATTGCGAGGTCCGGCCCGTCCGGCAGAACGTCCAGGACAAAAAGAGTGCCGCTGTCCGGATCCAGAGTCATGCCTCTGGCGTTTTTAACACCCCATTGCGTCACATCAAAACGCTTGATACTGCCTGGGACCAGAAAATCCTGCGGGTTCTGCCTTATTGCTGTCACCTCGTAGGTGTCATAAATGAACATACTGAACAGGCCCGGATTTGTGTCACCGGTATCAAAAGCCACGTTAATAGGGTCAGAAATCTCGATCTCTGTTCGTGACGCTGCCGGCTTGCCAGGTTGGACAAGCCCAAGTCTTGTAGAATTAACGGTTTGATCAACAGCTTCGGGCAGATTGAGCTGGAGGACGGTAGCAGCCCCTGGCGGGAAAGCCACGCCCTCTTCCAAGCCTGGAATCTTGTCCAGGTTATCAAATACATCGTCATTCTCAAGAACCCTGACAAATCTGAAATCAGCAAGGTCTGGCTCAGCATAAACCGTCAAGCTCAGGCTCAGAAAAAAAATTGCAAGCGAACTTAGGATCCAAATTTTTTTGTAACCGCCCATTTGGTTGACCTCCTATGATAATCTGTTTTTATAAGGGCTATTGTTGAGTCTTTTGCTCTTTGACATAATTATTTGTGATGGTATTGCTGTGTTGTTTTTGCCTGGTTGAGTATGGCGCCAATGATCCTGGCCTTGGCCTCACTCAAGCCGGTCTTCGCCTCATTTAGGACTTTTA
>JAYEFV010000436.1:0-8843 GCA_034658755.1 Thermodesulfobacteriota bacterium
TATAACCTTTGGAGGCTCTTAGCCATCACGTGGTTTTTTATATAGATGTTGAAGTTGGGTGGCATTTAATTAAGTTATTACATAAGGATTCCAAACCAGCCGACATTAATCGACGCTACTACTCCTAATCTTGTGCAAATTTATATTTAAGCACCTAACAGTGACAATTTGTTATTTATTAATGATCCCGACAAAAAGTTTGCTTCGTATTCCTTTAATAACTGCTCAGCTTTGATTACTATACTTTCTATTCGAAGCTTTTCATTAACTTCGATATCTTCCCATCTTTTGAAAATTTGTCCCGATGTTATTGATCCAAAATAAACATCGTTTCCGTGAGAAACCTCTAGTTCGAATTTTTCAGTTTTGATTATCATTGATTTGCCTCCCCTTAGAAAAAAATGTTCGTTTTGAACATTCTTAGAGCAAGAATGGTGCCAAAATGATTAAGATTTAATATTCACAATGAATTTTATAAGTTATGATTTTTTAGTTTAAAAGAAGGTGGGATAATTCAAAGCAGTGGAAAAAATATTGTCAGAGAATCAAGCAAATAAATTATGTCGATATGAAAAACTCTTTGAATTTATAGCAGAAATTTAAATAGAAAGAAGATGTCTGAAAATCGTACGTGAAATGATAATACAAGCACACCTAATAGAATTTTAGTGTCGAAAAAACCTGACAACATAACTTAAGAGTACTACAGAATAAAATGATCTAAGTCATTGCAAAGAAATAACCTCCTGATAGCATAAAGGTAACCAAAATCAAAACCAATTACACTAAAAGGAGGTTATCATGAGTAATCAAGAGATTATCAGGCGCAAGCAATTTTGTCAAATTGTCCCGGAAGTCCACACAATATTCGGACTAGTCGGAACGAGGCAACAGTATACTAAACACAAGACAGACACTCGATGCCAGCAGGGATGCCCAGAACATCGGCATGACGCCGTGGCCCACGGCTTCCTGCAAGGCACGTTGGACATCTGTTGACAGCAGTGCCTGAATTTCCGGGCGAAAAATGTTCTCCACGTTTTGTTGAATCTGGGAGAAAAGCTCCGGGTCGATTTTTTTTTGCAGATCGAAACTCAACACTTTTTCCAGCGCGTTTAAAAACGTGACAGTGACGAGACTACCGGATATGCCGATACCGATGGTGCCTCCGAGTGTCCGGGTAAACTGGTGAGAGGCGGTGGCAATACCTAAGTTTGAAATGTCGACACTGTTTTGCACGAGAAGGAGTGTGGCAATTGATACAAACCCCATGCCAATCCCGGCCACAGCCAAAGCGATCGAACATAACATCAAAGAGGTCGCCGAGGAAAACCATAGGGTCATGGCGCTGCCGACCACCAGAAAAACACCGCCCAGAATGCTGGCGGTTCTTTTTCCAATCAAATTGACCACCTGCCCGCAAAACAGCGCGCCGAATGACCATCCCAGGCTCAAGGGCACCATGGCCAGCCCCAGTTGCGCCGGTGTTTTGCCCAAAGCGCCCTGGATAAACAAAGGACTGAATGAAGAGAGCGAGAAAATCGCGAAACTGGCAAAAAAGGCTGCCCCGTTGCCGACACGAAACCCTTTCAACTTAAAGAAATCGATGGACAGAATCGGTTCTTTGGCCCGCTTTTCCACATGGTAAAAGGCGAAGCCCGCCCCGGCGGTGACCGCAAACAGCCCAGCAATTTGAAAGGACAGCCAGTCGTAACTGCGGCCGGCCAGTAAAAAAGCGGTGAGTAATGCCAGGATGGTGGAAGAAAGGGTTAAAATACCCAGATAATCGATGGAAACTGCTTTCCGTTTTTCACGGGTTTCGATCAGATACAAGAATATCCCCAGCAGGGAAACCGCTCCCACCGGTATATTGATAAAGAAAATCCAGCGCCAGGAGAAATAATTGACGATAAACCCGCCGATGGTCGGACCCAGAACACTGGCCACCCCCCACACGAAACTGGCTATGGACATCATCTTACCGCGTTTTTCCGGCGAAGAGATATCGGACAAAACAATATAGGTCAGGGCAAAGCTTCCGCCGGCACCGATGCCCTGAATCACCCGGGATAAAATAAGTTGTGTCATATTCTGGGAAATCCCGGCCGATACAGAGCCGGCTAGAAAAATGCAGATGGAAACATTGAAAAGTTTTTTGCTGCTGTAAAGATCGCAGAGCTTGCCAAAAAGCGGCAGGGCCACCGCGCGGCTCAAAAGATAGGAGGAAAAGGCCCAGCTGTATAGATGAAGCCCGCCCAGGTGCGCCACAATAGACGGCATGGCCGCCCCCATCACCAGGGCGTCGAGAGCCCCTAAAAAGAGGGCCAATAAAGCTGCTACAATGATAAAAATACGGTTTTTAAGACTGATCAGCAGTTCCGGGGGGAGCGGTGCTTCGTGAAGTTCGGTGTCGGCGTTTAAAGCGGTTTTGTTTTGGTTTTCCTGCACGGTTTTGTTTTTTATCTATCCTTTCTATCCCGCATATTACATTAGAATTTTCGATAAAGCTTTACAATAAAGAGTTTTGATCTTTTAGTGGAAAAACAAGATAAAAAAAGATTGATATTGGCCAATCCTTTTTATTTCTTTCATAAAAAGTTAATGCAGATTTTAGATAAAAATAAAAAAAACCTCCGTAAAGAGGCTCATTTATTTCGACAATCTTAATCTGTTTGTCAACGCATTCTAAAAAATCACTCCGTTCAAAGAGAAATACCCCGACGTCAGATCCGATGCGGATTGACGATACCTTTCCAGATAGTTTATCGCCTACGGGCGCCCCCAGTAAGGCAAGCCCGGCGGTAGTTTCACTGATACGCTGTCTCCGATAAAATCCAGGGCCTCGTAAAGGATGACTTCATTCGGCGCCGGCTCCTTTGCACCCGCCCCTGGAGCAATGAGACATTGTAGCAGCACAACAAACAGTATCATCAAATAGACCTGCAATTTTTTCATTGTCCCACCTCCTTTCCTCTGCTTGTCAGCACGAACTGAGATTAGCCTTCTGGAGATCAAAGCTCTTGCAGTCCATGCCTATATTAAGGATTCTAATGAGCTATTAATTTGAAAAGCATATTACAAATTACGAAGAGCATTTAGTATGGCAGACTGGTTTTTGTATCTATCACACAAAGAACGAAATTCACTCCTGTTTAATATCTTGTTAACATAGATCTCTGCACTCACAGGATAGATAAGCGATTTCCGCGTACTTTCGAATTCTATATCTGCTTTCGCCCTTTTACCTTCAACATCTGTCACAGTGACTTTTGGTTTCTGGCTGAACCAGATCGACAACGGTTTAACCGAATAACCCAAAACAACCCAGACCTTGGTTTTTTTCCGCAACCTATCATAAAAAACAGGGACCATCATCCGGTTATCAGTTCTTACATCCGTATCATCTGTGAACGTACGAATCCATTCACGTGCATACTTCTCATCTGCTTCTTTTGCCTGTTCACCTCTTTCTTGAGGTTGTATATCCATTCCGATCTCTTGGGACACTATCTGGTATGCCCCATAAAACAAGGATTCCATATTGAGAAGTTCTTTGAATAAGGATTTTGATACTTCACCTGAGGCGGTCAATCGATGCGCATTTTTCAGGGCACTGTTTCCGAATGTTGATTCTAATAATTTTCTTATGAAACCATATGATTTTGCACG
Source organism: Thermodesulfobacteriota bacterium (assembly GCA_034658755.1). Taxonomy (GTDB): domain Bacteria; phylum Desulfobacterota; class Desulfobacteria; order Desulfobacterales; family UBA11574; genus S5133MH16. The sequence goes on from JAYEFV010000436.1 coordinate 3,670, forward strand.
ACGAAGATAGTAGGTTGCAATCGGTTCTATTGAAAGTTCCGGATAAATTTTTATGCTTGGCAGAGGTTCAGACATTTCAATCTCCGGCACCTCTAATTGTTTGATATGTGTCTCACGGGTTAGCGATATCGATGCCTTAAAAAGATCAATGAGCTCTTGTTTGTATCTATTCCCGAAATAAAGCTTCTTAGCTTCAGGCATAGACCCATGATTTACAAAAGGCTCAAGGGCATAAACCTGATAGTCGTACCAACCAGAATCCTCTTTTGGGGCAAGATTAATTTTCCCTTCCTGAATTTTCTGTATGAATGCGTCAATGAGACTAAAATCATCAAGGATCGGTCTGTTACCGTACAATCTTTTGATGAGTTCTGTTTCATGAGCCTGGGATGGAGGAAAGAAACTATACTTTTTCTTTTTTTGAATGTCCTGAAATTTTGAAAGGTCGCAATATTCCGGAGGAAATGGATTTGTAAGTGTTTCAACAAAAGAAAGATAGGTCTTATAAGCAGTCAAGGTTTTATTGTCTTTTGATAATCCTTTGGCCAATAATCTGATTTTTTCATCAGCCTCTATATTTTTCTGAAGCAAACGATCTTGCTGAAAGATTTTCGACAAATCTTTTGTCCAGGTGTAAAAGCCGATAGGTTCAGATTGCAGCTGATTTGAAAGAAAATCGGACTTAATTTGTTCAGCTTGTATTTGAACTTCTTTCGTTTCAGCAAGCTGCTGCCCGCCTAGATCTGCGGCAGCAACAATAAAACCCCGGCAGTAGTTCAACGATTTTTCGTTGATTTCTTTTTCTTTTGCAAGCCCTTTAAGAGATTCAGCTACACGCTGCAACAGTTCTCGTTTACTGACAAAGCTTTCAGTTCCTTTCTGGCAGAGATATTCAAGAACTGCAAACAGACCATCATCAAACTGTTTGGCCTTTGCAACTAAAATTGAAGCTGAAACAAACTCCGTACCGTCTCTCCGGATACTTTTGATTGTCGGAAATAAATCAGCTTCAACTTTTTGAAAAGGTAAAGGTCCTTCTATTTTACTCCAATCTTTATCTTCCCTATCGTCTAAAATATCAAGACCAAGCACCTGAGTTGAAAGGTCTAATTTAATCTCTAACGCTTGTTGACGAATTATTCTGATATTTGAATTCACTGCCTGAGCCCCACCAAGGTGTACATCCATAACTACCATCCCCACCAGCATAAAGAGTGTTTTTATTATAGCGGTTATTTTCAATGTTGTATGCTCTCTCAAAATTAACAATAAAAGCTTTGTGATAGAACCTAGTTGCCTTAATAGATAACATCAGGTTCCTGCCCTTGAAGGCAGTTTGTTTCCGGTTTTTTCTTTAAGCCAATCTAAAGAATATTGCACGGAGAACTTCAAGTCGGAAAAACTTTGTCCGTACCGCTTTGACTGCCTTGCCATTTATAATAATGTACTTTTTGAACTGAATGGAAAGGTTAGTGGTCTCTCACTTTAATCATCAAGGAATTTATTTTGTCTATTCTAATTATAACATCATAAAACTCTTTTCTTGGTGGTTTTGATAGCTGAACCAAATTGTCCCCGACTTTAGTTACAGTCCCGGTTATTTCTGTCCCTGAGTTCAGGCTCACTATTACTGTTTTCCCCACCTGCTGTTGCAAAAGAGTCTTGATATCAGCAGAAGTGTGAATCACGAATTCTTTTTCACCTGCATAAAGTGCAGGAACAATTAGAACACTCAAAAAAAACATTACAGTGATTATTATAATCTTTGATTTCATCTTTGTTTCCCCCCTGTTACAAAAATTTATTCTGTTGTTCGATTACTTGACCAAGACGCAAGCTGACCGAATCCGTATCCATCTGCACGAAAGCCAGGTCTAATAATGCCTCAGACACTTGATCTGCCTTCATTCCATATGCAGCGGGGTCGATCCTTTCGAGTTCCTCTGCCAAGTATAAAAGCCTTTCCTCCAGAATTTCGCTCTTTTTCCCCAAGTCGCTACGGAGTAGAGGGTTTTTGAGAACTGACTCGGCCATCTCTTCAGCATTCCTATCAATGGCATTAAGTTCTTGGATTAGTTTTTCAGACATTATATATCCCTTATCGGGAGAGTCATTCCCACAAAATATCTTTATGGTCTAAACCAAAAAGCTAACAGCCAGAATTGCCGATAATAACCATATGGACCATTTCTTCATGCGGAATTGCCACTACTTTTTTATTCCCCGGCTATTTCAACAATTCTCTTCGATCGAACTTCGCTCCTGAATTAAGATATGGTGTTGTTAAGCCATAGCATCTATTTTATTTTATTGCCGAATTCATCTATATAAAAAGTTTTGCCGTTCAATGTTACTTTAGCCTTGTGTTTTTCAAATATAATCGGGTTATCATATATCGCTTCAACAACGAATTTGCCCTTTTTATTGATTAACCCCCATTTTCCGCCTTCCATTTTCGTATGTTCACTACCTTCTGTTAAAGGTGCTTTTTTAAAGCCAACACAAAACGTCGCATAATTATTATGGAAGGGGGTCGCAAATTCATATTGTGCTTTAATAACAATTTGATATTTTTCATCTATAAAACCAATGAGATTATTTTCTACATATCTCGATAAACCGTCTTTAAAATAATCAGGTCCATTATCGAAGAGATAGGGTTTGAGTATGGTTTTGCCTGTAGTATCAATATATTTCCATTCTATTTCATCCGCCACAGCAGCAATATTGTAACGGTCATAAGGTCTTGCAATAACATACTTGGGTTCTATTACAATGTGACCGTTTTTATCCATGTAACCAGAACGGTCTTTATCCATGTCATCATAGGGAATCGGCGTATTAGAACTGCCAAAAATCTTATCACTAATGCCTAAAGCTATAGAAATAAATGATTCTGCATTTTTTGTATCGATTGTAAAATATCCATATGGCTGATACTTAAAGAATATATGATTTTCTTTCAATGCTGTTTGTAGCTTATTGCTAAATTTGTCATCAGCATGAAATGAAATTTCTTTTCCTTCTGCAGCAATAATATTGAAGGAAAGAACGACAGTCGTTAAAAATAAAACCAATAATTTCGTTTTAATATTATACCGCAAAATAGGCACTATCTTAAATCCGTAGCTTTCCACTCATCTCTCTTAATGGGTTTTTTTATTTTCTTATTAGAAATAAACGAAAAAGCCCGCAAGAGATGTATAATTCCCTTGAAGGCTTCATATAGCAGCTTTTATGACAATCTTTCTCATCGCAAGTTGCCCATGTTCTGAGGTTAAATGCATGAAAAGAAAATCTTTATTAAACAATTCATATAGAAATGTTGCTTTGTTGTCAAGATATATTAAAAAAAACAGAAGGTTGAGCATATTTAATTCTATAATGGATTTCCTTATCAGGGGTGAAAACCACTTGCTTGCCTCTTGCTCATCTCCGATTTCATTAAAATTACACTTAAGAGTAGACATTCTAAACGTATTAATACTATGAACCAAAAGAATACAATTCAGGAGAAACATCATCAAAATGCGCAATTTATAACAGCATTTTATCGAACGAAATTTAGTATTGACTTACTACAAATCTTTGCTAAGTTTAAATTGATTGGAGGAAAGCCGATCCTTTCGCGTCACTAAAAATTTGTACCAAAGCTGTCAAAGTCGCCGCTCAAGATAGATTTTGAAATCAGTTATAGGCTTGTACGCGGTCATCCATGGGTTGCCATTCGGACAAAGGCTGGGATCAAGATCACCGAAGAGGATGGGCCAGGAAAATATTACCTGGGGATTTACTATTACGGCACAAATAATGCTTTCGGTCCAGTAAGGAAACTGGTAGTGAATCTTGTGTTACAACGGAGAGTCATGCCATCTATAGGAGATAGGAAGAGAGACAGAAGGCTGCGGCCCCTCTGGAAAGGATGAAGTAAGTTCTCAAAAAAATCGGATTGATTTAACATATACGGGCTTCAGCCCGAATTTTTTATGAAGAATTTATCTGGCCTTTGAAATACTTAAAAATATAAAAACAATTTGATCTGAGATCGGGTTTACAGAAAGATGCTGATATGAAACGACGGATGATAACAAAAATAAAATCCTTTTTCAGTACATGCATGAACGTAAAATTAATAGCCTCGATAGAATGGTATCGAACCGACAGTGACCTGATCCTCGGCTTCTGCGGAAAGAAGGGTTCTAGAGGCGTCTATCGTTACTGGTTGAACCAAAGTGACACCTGGGAGTTTTGTCATGCGGGGACGAAGGAATGGGATCGATACCATCAGAAGGTCTACTGGCAAGGCCGAGCTGACCCCATCAAATTCAACGAACTGAAAGGCAAAGTGCCCCCAGTTCCTCTTCCTTGTCAGCTTCCTCCTAAAGCGATTCGCGACGTTATTGATCTACCGGAAAAAGCAGCGCCGTATACGTCGGCAACAAATGAACTCCTCGAGAGAATCAACGCGTGTCCCGGGAGAAGGCTACCAGCTTATGTGGTACTGATGGAAGACCGCTATGAGTCGGTTCTCGGAGACGGGACCTACAGGCATTTCGAGTCAGCGTTTTTCGACGAGTCCTCGGCTCAATCACACATAGAGAACGACTTCGAGCCACACGAGTTCATCGAGTTCCACATCCGAGAGGTCCACCTGGTCGCAAGCGAGAATGGGGTGGTTCTCGATACGAAAGGCACAAAGATTTCGCCCTTCGATCACTTCGGGTTGCGACAAATCTGTGATGATCTAGCTGCGAAAATAGTGTGACGGGATAGGAGGCGATTTGCCGCGTGGTAGTAAATCTTCACGAAAGATCTCAACTACGTGCCTACATGAGGTTGAGAGACAACCTACCCAAACCTTCGATCACATTGGTGTTGGGCTACAAGACTACTTGACTTAAAGTGGTGACGCTGGCGGACCAAGCCTCCAGGAATCAGTGAAAAACAAGCGAAAGACAAGGCCGTGAAGGTGTGGCATGGCAAAGGCATAGCCCGTGAGGCGATGCTATGGGAACGAGTTCGCAAGGGTGGTAAAGAGGTCCGGACCATGTGGACAGTGGGGGTGGCCTTGCCTAACCCTGAGGGTGAAGCGTTGGAAGAAGTCGTCATCGATGCTGATACGGGAGAGGTTGTCGAAGGACAACTATGAACTCATCGCAATAACAACATTCGTG
>JAYEFV010000437.1:0-2112 GCA_034658755.1 Thermodesulfobacteriota bacterium
AACGCAGAAGTTGGACTTTTTACTTTGCCATCAACCTTGATTAATTTCACATGCCATAACACGATATAAATAGCAAGCGATAAGAAATCGTTTGACTTGTATATTACAATTTCATATTCATTAACAAAGCAACTTCTTGAGATAATATACATACCACTTGGTTCCGTTCGGAAACAATCCTTTTATCCCTGAGATAAAAGCATCAATCCCTGCGTAAAAGGACCCATATTTTATGAGTAAGATCCTTATTAATGCCATAGATCCTGAGGAATGCAGGATTGCAAAAGTAAAAGATATAAAACTCGAAGAATTTCATATCGAAAGTGCCGCAAGGGAAATTATTCACGGCAACATTTACAAAGCCGTTATTTCACGTGTTGAGCCGAGCCTCCAAGCCGTATTCGTAGATTACGGGACTGATCGCCATGGATTTCTTCAGAAGCATGACATCCATAGCGACTATTTTCAGGACAATCTTTTAAAAGACAAATCCATAAAAAAAATGGTGAGGCGCGGCCAGGAACTCCTGGTACAGGTCATAAAAGACCCGTTCATGAAAAAAGGGGCCATGCTTACAACCTACATATCTCTCCCGGGAAGATACCTGGTGCTTATGCCCGGAAGCAACAACCGGGGCATTTCACGCAAAATAGAAGATGAAGATGAGCGAAGCCGTCTTAAAGATATGGTCAATAATCTCAAATTGCCTGAAGGATTCGGCATCATCGTCCGAACCGCCGGAATAAACTGTACCAAGATGAGCATGTCCAGGGATTTAAAATATCTTTTACGGCTCTGGAAAAACATCAAAGAAGATGTGGCCAAAGCAAAACCCCCGGTACTGCTTTACAAGGAGCAAAACCTTGTTTTAAGATCCATACGTGACTATTTCACGCCTGACGTGACCGAAATCCTCATAGATAATATCACAGTATATCACGAAGTTAAAAACTTTGTTAAAATCATTTCCCCAAAACATACCAAGATTGTCAAACACTATAAAATGGACCGGCCCATATTCACAAAATACCAGCTAGAAGAACAGATTGCATCCATATATGAAAGCCGTGTCAAATTAAAATCCGGGGGGTCTATTATAATAGCACAGACAGAAGCGCTGGTTGCCATTGACGTCAATTCAGGCAAGGCCACTCAAAAAAAATCTATTGAACAGACCGCGCTTCAGACCAATATTGAAGCCGCCGAAGAAATTTCTCGTCAACTGCGACTCAGAGATTTGGGAGGTCTTATCGTGATCGATTTTATCGACATGAGAGATCCCAAGCATAAATTAGAAGTTTTTAGGGCCGTGAAAAACAACGTAAAATATGACAAGGCCAAAACAAAGATCGGCAAGATTTCAACGTTCGGACTGATGGAAATGTCACGGCAGCGGCTCAGGCCCTCGATTGAATTCAGCAGTTTTGAATATTGCAAGCATTGCGGGGGCAAAGGGCTTGTACCTTCCACTGAGATGCTGGTTCTCGACTTTCTCCGAAAACTTCGTCTTGAAACCTTGAAAGCTAACATCTCAAAAATAAAGGGAATCGTTCCATCGGTAGTGGCCGACTATCTTTTGAATAAGAAACGCAAAGAGATTCTTGACCTGGAAATAAGGAGCAATCTTTCCATCACCATCGAAGGAGACAATACACTCGTCCACGGTATGAGTAAGATTATTTGTGAAGAGTAAAACACGAGCCTAACCCGGACAAGCCCACCCTCCTGCCGAGCCAAAGTAAGGCAGGCGGGCCGGAACCCAAAAATATGTGATGCCCAGACACAAAAAAACCAAGGATTCTACTAAATCATGCCCAAAAAGCCCTCTGAAATATCAAGCAAGGCCATAGGAATTCTAGTAAGTTTTATTATCCTTGTCACAATTGCCGGTTTATATTTCTGGTTGAAAAAAGACTCAAAGGTAACGACTCAAAACATTCCTGAAAAAGTTCAAATGCCTGTAACAGCAGAGACCGTCATTGATTACAATAACATCGAAAAAGACAAAGCGCTCATAGCGCTTATGCAAAAGCGCAAGGCAGAATATGGAATTGAAAAAGGAGTTGACATTATTACAAAATCTGATGAATCTTTTAAAATAGGCGATTTTAC
>JAYEFV010000438.1:0-27892 GCA_034658755.1 Thermodesulfobacteriota bacterium
GAAACCCTTTGTATCTCCTATATAAAGCCAATTAGACGCTTTGTATACCGTACCCAAATATCTATCAGGGTCCACAAAGGTTTCTACAAGAACAATTTTGTGCCCAAAAAATATTGCCCAATCATCCGCAACTCCAGCCAATCCATTGATCGCGAGCCTTGCATTTTAAAGCCGACACAAAAAATCCAAGAAGAAAAACCCATTCCTTGTTAATCGTGGCTACATACCACATTGTTTCTCCTATTTTGGGAACAAATCCCAAATAATGATGCTTCTGCATCAATTCACGATATTTTTTTCCTCCTCCTTAAAAACGGGGCGCACCTTTATTCGTTTTACTGACATGGATTTTACCTCAGGAATAATTGTCGCTTGACAATTATTGAGGTCTTGATCAGTTATTTGTTCAACTTATTGTATTTCTTATTTCTTGTTGATAGAATAAATTCATCCTGTTCTGAACCCATGAAGCCTTGACAAGTGACCCTGCAAAAAAAATGGGGTCTATGTTTAACCCTTGGTGATAAACCATAAGAGTAAAATGTAAATTTGCCCCCTTTTATCACTCTATTTCATATGCGATGCTAACCTGAACACGAATTTGGCTTTCCCCTATCTCAATCGGCGGTGCTGCTGAGGCTTCGGTCTTCATTTCGGCTGCTCGAAACATATGTGCCCGGGTCGGTATGTGAATCGGTTGTGTGCTGAGTGAAACAATACGTTTTAACTTCACGCCCGCCGCCTCGGCCAGAGTTCTCGCCCGATCCATGGCTTCCTGAGTTGATCGTTTTAAGGCTTCCTTTTCTAATGCTGCTTTATTTTTGATGTAAAACTGAATATGATTAATATTGTTGGAACCACTTTCCAGAGCTTTCCCGATAATCATGGAAGCATTCTTGGATAAAGGCTCAGGCTCAAATCCTTCCAGCGTAATTTCAATGGCATTGTGTACTTCATAACCTTTAATTTTGGGCGGCCTGGCTTTATAATCCTTTTGGGGCGTAACGCGATAATTGGAAGTCTTAAGTTTAATATCTTTAATATTCAAACCCTTGACGGCCTGTATGACCGCTTTGGTTCTGCCGGCATTTTCTGAGCTAACCTGTTCCAAATCTCGCCCTTCGGTCACAACGGCAACGGAGATCTTGGCTGAATCATTTTGGCCCATGACCTCGGCCATGCCTTGGGTAAGTATTAAATTACGATCCCAAGCAGACGGATATTGAGCAAAGGTAGAATGCGCGATGAGCAGCAGGCTCACCGTAAGTACCGGAATAAATGCTTTTTTCATTGCTTCCTCCTTTCATAATTATATTTTTATTGGCATGTTAATTAATTATCTAAATTTATAGCAGGTTTCATTTGTTAATCAATCACTTTTTGACCTTTGATTTTGTTTCGAAATCTCTTAAAAATTATGAATATTGCATTATGGAACCTAAAAAACTCCCCGACCGCTGAATTATTTAGTGCCTCTGAAAAATCAGAGTAAAGGCATTTGATTTCGGTGCAGCGAAGCGACGGCGTGTTTCTCTTGGAAACCGACTGACTGTTTGAAGGGCTTTAGCACGCGTTTGCCCGAGCCGAATGAAATTATAAGTAAAAAAATCCATGGGATAATTTAGCGACGAATTGTTCTTAATAACTCTGGCGCGGCGCGGGCTTACGGGTGTTTAAGCACAAGTTTCAGTCGATTGAAAAGAGATACACGACGTCGTGGAGCGTTCTCCCTGTATTGGGATTCAAATACGGTTGCCCTGTCTGAAAAATGCAATTCCCTTGAATGTCTCTTTCAAATTTAGTATCTTTTGTTATTTTGTTGAAAGCTGGATTTGCTATCCTGTGCCGTCAGGAGTTACGTTTGCTGTGGAATTGTAAATCTGACAAAACTGGATGGAACATCAAAAAACAGGGCCGGATGCAACGGACCGGCAAAGAAAACCTATGCTTATGTTAAAACGAATAACTGTAACCTTGATTGTATTGATTGTATTGATTGGTGGGTTGGCCGGGATTAAAAGCCTTCAGATTAAGCGGATGATCGCCCATGGGGACAATTTTATGCCGCCCCCGGAAGTTGTTACAACGACGAAGGCCAAAAAGGACTCATGGGAGTCGTTTTTAACCGCCGTCGGGTCCCTGGAAGCCGTGCAGGGGGTGGTGGTTACCGCGGAACTTACGGGAAAAGTTGTGCATATCGCCTTTGAGCCGGGCACCATGGTGAAAGCGGGTGATCTCCTGGTGCAGCAGGATACGTCTGTGGAATCGGCGCAGTTGCGCGCGGCCGAGGCTGAGGTGGCGCTCGCAAAAATAAACTTTGAGCGCACAAAAAAACTGGTGGCCAATAAAACCATATCCCAATCTGATTTTGATAATGCCGATGCACAGTTCAAGCAGGCGGTGGCCCAGGCGGATAACATTCGTGCTGTTATCGGGAAGAAGACCATTCGAGCCCCGTTTGCCGGCCGTCTCGGTATTCGCCAGGTGAACCTGGGCCAAACTCTCAATGAGGGGGATGAGATTGTTTCGCTCCAGTCCCTTGATCCCATTTATGTGAATTTTCTTTTACCGCAGCAACGACTTGCCCGGGTGCACCCGGGCCTTACCATTCGACTGACTACCGATGCGTTTCCGGGACAGGTCGTTTCCGGGAAAATTACAGCCATAAATCCCCAGGTTGATGCCGCTACACGAAACATCCGGATCCAGGCAACCGTAGCAAACCCGGAAGAGCGACTTCGGCCCGGCATGTACGTGAAGGTGTCGGTGGTGTTGCCGGGTCGGATTGAGGTGCTCATCATTCCCGCCACCTCAGTGCTTTATGCACCATACGGCGACTCCGTGTTTGTGGTTGAGGAGAAAAAAGATGATCCAAATGAACCGTCCGTCCTGCTGCTGCGCCACAAGTTCGTGCGTTTGGGAGAAAAACGCGGGGACTATGTATCGGTTATCTCCGGACTCAAAGAGGGAGAGACAGTGGTAAGTACCGGAGTGTTTAAGCTTCGAAACGGCCAGACCGTTGTTATAGACAACACACTGTCACCTGAATTCAAGCAAACGCCTAAACCGGCGGATGCATAATCCAAAAACACGCAACCCAAATGAATTTTAACCGTTTTTATTATTATATGTAAACCATGAAACTAACCGATCTGTTTATCCGACGGCCGGTCCTTGCATTGGTCGTCAATCTTGTGATCATTATTGCCGGCTTGCAGGCGATTCGGTCGCTCAATATTCGCCAGTATCCCCGCAACGAGAACTCCGTGGTTACGGTCACGACGGTTTATGTGGGTGCAAGCGCCGATCTTGTCCGCGGATTTATTACCACCCCTTTAGAGCGGGCTATTGCCGCGTCCGACGGCATTGAGTATATTGAATCACAAAGTGCACTTGGCCTCTCCACAATCAACATTCGCTTGAAACTCAATTACGATCCGATTCAGGCACTTTCCGAAATCAGTGCCAAGGTAGATCAGGTTCGAAACGATTTGCCCCCGGAGGCAGAGGTTCCCACCATCAATGTGGAATCGGCTGAGAGCCGGTTTGCCTCATCATATCTCAGTTTTACTTCCGATGTACTGATGCAAAATGAGATCACCGACTACCTGGTACGTGTGGTTCAACCCCGACTCTCTGCGGTAGAAGGTGTGCAACGGGCTGATATTCTTGGCGGCAGGACATTTGCCATGCGCATCTGGCTGAAACCCGATCGCATGGCTGCGTTCAACATCAGCCCGGTTCAGGTGCGATGTGCCCTGGCCGCCAACAATTACCTTGCCGCTGTGGGCCGCACCAAAGGAGCGTTGATTCAGGTGAATCTGACTGCCAATACGGACCTGCGCTCCGTGGAAGAATTCAAACGGTTGGTTATTCGGCAGCAGGATGGTGCCATTATAAGACTTGAGGATATCGGAGACATCGTGTTGGGGGCGGAAGATTATGATACCGAAGTGCGTTTTTCAGGACAAACCGCTGTGTTTATGGGCATCTGGCCCCTGCCAAACGCCAATTCCCTGGATGTCATTAACCGGATTCGTGTCCAGATGCAAGGCATCCAAAAGGAACTCCCCACAGGCATGAAGGCCAGCGTTGCCTACGATGGCACGAAATACATCAAAGACGCCATTCGAGAGGTGACCAAAACGCTAGGGGACACCCTGCTCATCGTTGTGATCATTATTTTTCTATTTCTCGGTTCCTTTCGATCCGTATTAATCCCTGTGGTCGCCATTCCCCTGTCTCTTATCGGCGCGGTGTTTCTGATGCAGGTGTTTGGCTTTACCATTAACTTGCTCACCCTGCTTGCCATCGTACTTTCCGTTGGGCTTGTGGTGGACGACGCCATCGTGGTGGTGGAAAATGTCGAACGGCATCTGAGAAGGGGGCTGTCGCCGTTTGATGCCGCAATACTGGGGGCCCGTGAACTTGTCGGCCCCATCATTGCCATGACGGTTTCCCTTGCAGCGGTCTATATTCCCATCGCTTTGCAGGGAGGGCTTACCGGAACTCTTTTTAGGGAGTTTGCGTTTACCCTGGCCGGTGCTGTGACCATTTCCGGTGTGGTGGCCCTGACGCTTTCCCCTATGATGGCATCCAAATTGCTGAAACCGGGGATTGGAGAACGCGGGCTGGCCGGAAAAATTTCCCGGGGGTTCAGCCGTCTCAGAGACGCATACGGACAATTGCTGGATATCACCCTTAATGCTCGGCCGGTGGTCTATATGGTGTGGCTGGTGGTCAGTTTGCTCACCATTCCTATGTTTATCATGTCTCCGGTAGAACTTGCACCTTCTGAGGATCAGGGGGTGATTTTCGGCATCATTGATGCTGCGGCCAACGCGACCCTTGATCAGACCAGTCATTCTGCCGCTGCGGTCAACCGGATTTTCTTCAGTATACCGGAGACGGATCACACGTTTCAGTTGACGGCGCCCTCCTCCGGCTTCGGAGGTATGGCCACCGTCCCCTGGAGCGAACGAGAACGGACTATTTTTCAGATTTTGCCTGAAGTGCAGCAAAAATTGCATGCCATACCGGGGGTTCGAGTGCTTCCGGTAACACCGCCGGCGCTTCCCGGGGGCGGTGAGTTTCCCGTTGAGTTTATCCTGGCTTCCACGGCTGAATCAGAACAGATCCTCTCCTTGGCCAAACAAATTCAGTTAAAGGCCATCCAGAGCGGTTTGTTTGCTTTCCCCCCTATTATTGACGTTAAGATTGACCAGCCCCAGGCAGAACTTGTTATTGATCGTGACCGGGTAGCGGACCTGGGCCTCAACCTTGAGCAGGTAGGAGTGGATATGGCATCCATGCTGGGGGGAGATTTCGTGAACCGGTTTAACATCGCCGGCCGCAGCTACAAGGTCATTCCACAGATCAAACGGGTGGATCGACTCAACCCGGAACAACTCAATAATATCTACATCACCGGCCCGGATGGAAATCTGGTGCCGTTCAGCACGGTTGCTTCCATCCGTAACACCACTGTACCGCGCTCCATGAACCGGTTCCAACAGTTAAATGCTGTAAAGATCAGCGGGGTGGCGGTGCGCCCCCTGGATGAGGCGCTTCGCTATCTCGAAGACGAAGCGGCAAAAATTCTTCCAAAAGGCTACGTGGTCGATTACACCGGAGAGTCCCGTCAGCTTCGCACGGAAGGAAATAAATTCCTGCCCGCTTTTGGGCTTGCCCTGGTGCTTATTTTTTTAGTGCTGGCTGCCCAATTTAACAGTTTTCGCGACCCCTTTGTCATCCTTGCCGGGTCGGTGCCACTGGCCATGTTCGGCGCGCTGGTGTTCACTTTCCTTAAAATGCCGGATCCCAATATTCCGTTTTGGACCCACGGCTGGACCTCTACCCTCAATATCTATTCCCAGGTGGGCCTTGTGACCCTGGTGGGGCTGGTGTCAAAAAACGGCATTCTCATTGTGGAGTTTGCCAATAAGCTCCAGGAACAGGGACAATCCAAACATGAAGCGGTTAGAGGGGCGGCCTTGACCCGGCTGCGCCCGATTCTCATGACCAGCGGTGCCACCATTGCCGGTCATTTCCCATTGACCCTGGTCACCGGCGCAGGCGCTGCGGCCCGAAACTCCATCGGCCTGGTAATCGTCGGCGGCATGACTATTGGCAGCCTTTTCACCCTTTTTGTTGTTCCGTCTATTTACATGCTGATTGCACGGGATCATTCCACAGAAGAGGTGCCCGAAGCGATTGGATCGGAAGGATCACAAGGTGCAGCGGTCACAGTATCACCGGAATAAGCACAGTGGCCAACGCTGCTATACCTCAGAGAATACCGCCCCGGCAGAAAGACAAGGGTGCAAATGTTCGTGATTTTTTACGTTTGGTTCAAGAAGGCCTGAACAATATCCGCAAACATGCCCATGCCAAACGTGCGACCATCAAAATGATGGGAGCGTCCCCGAATATCATCCTTCGCATTGAAGACGACGGCAAAAGTTTTGATGTAAAGGCGCGGGAACTCAAATTAGATAAAGAGAAGCGGATGGGACTTCGAAGCATGAAAGAACGGGTCAAACTGCTTCAAGGTCGAATGACGATTCAATCACGTCCGACGAAAGGAACCAAAATATTTATAACATATCCTTTTAAGGATAAAAATAATACGTCAGAAAAAGCAAATATGAATCATGGATAACACCCTTTTTTCAGAGATCTTAACAATTATCAATGCAAACCGCTTTGGGCTACTGGCCAAACACTCCTTTTAGCAGGCTTTTGGTGGTTTCTTGAAGGTACTTCAGATCCTCTTTGTCCAATATTTTTTTGATCTTTTTTGATTCGAAGACTTTTTCTTGAAGCTGTTGTTCGGCGACGCTCTTGAAATCCGGTCGAAATTTTGGAGAAGAGAAATTTCCCGTTATCAACACCGGGACCATGATTCCGGAACGCTGCTTTTCATCCCCCTGTCCTTTGATCGTTTCGACGACCTTGGGCTCTACCCGGAAATCTAAAGTTTCTTTTACGAGATCGGCATTTCCGTTTGCGATGACTCGCAGCAAAGGCGACTTAAGACTGGTTTGCGGTGTATTCATCACCCCTTTGGTAATGGTAAAGGGAGCTTTAAGTTCTGTAAAATCCGTCCGGGGTTTCTGATCAGATTTTTCTGCAAGACCAAACGCAGCCTGGACATTTCGGACCATTCCGGCAAGATCGATTCCTTTTATGGCACCGTCGTTGAACAATAATTCTCCTTTACCACTCAACGTTTTTTTGATTAAAGCAGGATCGTTGCCGGCCATAGCCAACGTCACGTTTGCCTGCATTACACCTTCAAAAATGTCCTTCTCCAAGACGTCGCTCAGTAACGGGCCGGCCTCAATTTTGTTGACGATCAGGCTTATATTGCTCTCGGGCACATCTTTGGTCACATTGAGCGTGGCTTTGCCGGACACATTCCCCTGATACATATTTAATTTCAGGGGATCCAGGTTGAATATCCCGTTTTTTGCATGGATCTTCAGGATTACATCTTGAATTTTTGCTTTATTTGCAATGAACTTACCGATTTTCAGTTGACCATCCAGGATAAGCCGACGCACCGGTGTGTAATCCGCCTTTTTTGCCGGTCCGGGCGCAGATTTTTTGCTCTTTTCTATTTTTTGAGATTTTGTCGCTTGATCCTGTTGTTTTGCGGATGATTTCTTGCCGGATTTTGGAGGTAAATATCGATCCAGGTTAATCTGATCCAGATTCAGATCAAATTTCACGACGGGTTTGGAAAAATCAGAGGCTTTCATCGAGAAATTCAGCTTGGATTCATCCAGACCAAGGATACCGTTGGAGACCGACAGTTTTTTCGAGTTTGCTTTGATATGGGCGTTGAGGGTCATGCGATTTAAAGCGTTAGGATCGGCCGTTGCTATGGGAAATGTCCGGCCAAAAGCTGCCACCACTTTTCGAGGTGAAAATTCAGCCACCTTCAGGTCCAGTTCAATGCCAGGGGTAACCGCCAGATTTTCGAGGGCTCCCTTGAGCCTCATGGTTAACTCATTTAGAGCCTTTAAGGATAAATCCATGGAAACTGACCCCTCTTGGAAACCTTTGAGCACCGGTCCTATAGATCCTTGCATTGACAACGGTTGCTTGTCCAAAACGGCAGAAAATTTAAGCTGTACGGGGCGATCCAGCGATACCTCTTGCATGGTTAGATTGATATCTGATACTTGTTTACGTGTACCCGCGGCATGGTCAATCCACAGAACCTCCCCATTTTTTATGGAAAAATCTCCAACCCACAGAGCACTAATGGGAAGACCCGTCTCAGAAATTTTTCCAACCGGTGCTTTTTCGTCCTTCTTTGGTTCGGTGGTTTTTTTGGGCATCTCCCAGTTTACACGGCCGTCTTTGTTTTTTACCAAAACCATGCGCGGTTCATTTAGGACGAACTTTTCAACCTGGATATCTTTAGATAACAAAGGGAGGAGTTTGATTCTGACTTCAAAGGATTTAACCTTTACAAAATCCTTTTCTTCAAATCCCTTAACATTGCCTAAATGAAGATCAGAGAACGAGACACCGGCCCACGGAAAAAGAGAAAGGCGAAGATCATCACTTACAGAAAATGGACGTCCGGAAGCTTCAGCAATCTTTTTTTCAAGTTCAGGCTTGTATTTTTGAACATCCACAACCCTGGGAATGATCAAAATTGCTGCAATGATGATCACCACCAAGCTTGCAATTAGTATAAATCCCCATTTTAATGCTTTATTCATGGTATACCTCCTTCATCCAAAGGAAAATACAAGGACTACTTTTTGATTTTATGCACCCTATTTTCCGGTGTCAAGCTATATGTCGGCACTTACGAATTCTGTATGGCTCTGTGGGTTTTAATTGATTCATCTCGTTATACCGGAGCTTTGGGCGCATCCATTGGAATATTGGTTGACCACTAAAGCGGAACTCATGGATTTGCATTCCGATCCAAGTTCCACCTATTCTAATATGTTTTATTTTTATCTTAACAATTGACGGTAATAGCGGATTGCGGTAGTACATTTTTATGATAAAAACTTTCCGGAATAAAGAAACTGAATAAATATAACCAAAGCCAAAGAAATTTTAGGCGAAAAATTTGCTTTTACATCTGAGTTCGCGAATAAGGGAAAAAATCCTTCACATCCTCACGCTGCTGATCCGAACGAATATATCCAAGACTTAATTTGGCATCACAGAAAATGGAGGGGGCTTTTTTTGATGCGTTTATCTTTCAAAAACAGTGAGGGATGTTCGATACATCCTATAATGGAATATTGGGTAATTTCTCAATAACTTGAGAGTCTAAAGTTCTTACGTCATGCCGGACTTGATCCGGCATCTACAATTCATATAGTACTGATAATATTCTGGATTCTCGCTTTCACCGGAATGACGATACCCAATTTATGGTTCTCATAAGTTCAACAATGTAGAAGAACTTTGGACTGTACAGTCAATAAGTTCTGGTGTATTAAATGATTATAGTGACCCGTCCACTGATTTCACCTTACTGGTAATGCGGTTGGAACCGCCCTCTCTGTAATCGACTTTGATAGACATGTATATCCTGCCGCAGTCTTTCTTCAGTTCTTTAAAGCAACGGGTAACGATAGACATAAGCTCTTCCCACTCCCCCTCAATAGTCGTGCCCATGGGGCCGAGCTTATATTGCAACCCGCTGTCTCTGATAATCGTCACAACCCTGGCGACATATGGGCTCACACTTTCGCCCTTGTCCACTGGAAAGATGGAAAAATCAATAAGTGCGCTCATAAAATCCTCTCGTTTATTGATATTGACTGTCTCCTGAAATAAAACCTCGCAATTTCATTTGCCAATCAAGACCTTTTTTAGCTCTATGTTATCACAAGAAAATTTAGAACAAAACAAAAAAGGTCACAGTGAAGCAGGGAAAGGGTATTACCTTACTATTAATAGTTTAGTCCTTTGAAGCAAATCGATTTCAAAAGAGCTTCAGGTATAATTAAATTTTTGGCTGGAAGCTGTCTGAGTGGATTAGGGATCGTTTTGAAAGAACCATAGGCGATTTAACTTTATGGATGAAACCCCTTCGTTAAAGCAGAGACCTTTATTAATAGCCCGAACGGGTTCTTTCATTACGAGCCTTTATTCACGAGTTCTTTCAGCAAAAATTTAATTATACCTGAAGCGGTAATGTTTTCAAAAGGCTAAAGTATTACCCTTTCTAATTTCTATCGACGAGTAGGCAAACATTTTTTTCTGCTGCGATGTGATGCGAAAACGCCCTCAAAAACTTATTGAATTCAATTAGCCTTACTGATAGTAATTCAATAGGGTTATCTTTAAAATTTTATACGTTACAATAAAGACCACAAGGAAGGTTTATCCTATGAGCATCAAGACAAAATCTCTTATTATTCTGATATTTTTAGGAATCATTGATGTGGTAATCCCAATTCCGATTCTCGGAGTGATCCTCATTTACGTAGTGCTCCAGAGACCGCCTTGGTTTACGAATGTTGTACGAGAAATTTATAATACAAGATAAGGTGTGGATCCGTGTCTCCCCATCTTGCCAACCTCCTCTTTATTGACATTCCCACATTTTTTTAATAATCCCTTATACGAAAGCAGCCCATTTATGATTTGGCGCCTGAATTTTGTGCGAGTCGGAGGATTTCATTAATTTTCATGTAACCCAACCCGGACAAGCCGGCCTCCGGCTCGTAAGCCTACGGCTCGGAGAGAACCGAAAATGTTTGCCACAAAGGCACTAAGACACAAAGGATATATTTATTATTCTTTCCCTCCGGGGCAGAGCCCCTCTGGGGCAGCGCCTTAGTGCCTTGGTGCCTTAGTGGCAAAATTGAATAAGTTTTGCCACAAAAAGCACGAAGTTTACAACTAAGTCACTAAGTTTAGTGATTTTTTGCCAAGAGATGTGCCGAGATAAGGAGTGACATGATAAATCGCCGATACATCCGCTGGTTTATTCCGGTGTTGGTCATTGCAGCCGCAGCCGTTATCGTATGGTATCTCACTCGACCGGAGCCTGTCCAAGTTGTGGTCAAGCCCGTGGACCTAGGCATCGTAGAACGGACGGTAGCAAATACGCGTGCGGGAACCGTGAAAGCTTGCCGGCGGGCCAAGCTCTCTCCAAGTATCGGAGGTCAAATTGCAAAGCTTCCCATTCGTGAGGGAGACATGGTGAAGAGCGGAGACCTCCTCGTCGAAATCTGGAACCAAGATCTGGCTGCAGAAGTTAAATTGGTGGTAAGCGAAGCCGTGGCTGCAAGGGCACGCGCAAAAGCAGCATGTTTGAAAGCTGATGTGGCACAACGGGATGCTAACCGTATTGTAAACCTTCGCAAAACAGGAGCAACTTCGGAAGAAAAGGCGGACAAGGCCGTCACCGAGGCCAAAGCCCTGAGGGCGGATTGCGAAGCAGCAAAGGCATCCGCCCTTACGAGTAAGGCCCGCGTAGCCGTGGCCAAAGCGATCCTGGCCCGCACCCGGCTTATCGCCCCTTTTAATGGTGTGGTCGCGGAGATCAACGGCGAACTGAGCGAATATGTAACACCGTCGCCCCTCGGCATCGCTACCCCACCGGTAGTGGATCTTATTGACAATACTTGCTTTTATGTCACCGCACCCATCGATGAGGTCGATGTTCCTAATATTGAAGCCGGCATGAATTCCCGGGTAACCCTGGACGCTTTCGGCGATCGCCGCTTTTCAGGCAAAATCCGCCGGATTGCTCCCTATGTGCTGGACCGTGAAAAACAGGCCCGCACCGTGGACGTAGAGGTGAAATTCACCATACCGAGTGAAATCCGGCAAATGCTGGCAGGTTATAGCGCGGATGTCGAGATAATATTGGATGTTCGTGAGAACACGCTGCGCATCCCCACCGAGGCCGTGCTGGAGGGAAATCGAATACTTGTTTATCTTCCTGATAATAAAATGATCAAGGAACGCACTTTTAAAAGCGGAATTTCCAATTGGTACTATACCGAAGTCATTTCAGGTCTGAAACCGGACGAACTGGTGGTGGTCAATGTGGATCGCGGAGGAATGAAAGACGGCGCCAAGGCGGTTTTATCTGAAGGGGAGCAATGATTCATTTAGCCGGCATTGAGAAGAAATTTCTGGTGGGTGACGAAACGGTTCACGCACTCAGCAACGTGAACATTACCGTCCATCAAGGGGAATATGTTGCTATCATGGGTCCTTCCGGATCAGGAAAATCGACACTGCTCAATATTGTTGGTCTTTTGGACAGACCGGACAAGGGAGTCTACAGCTTGTCAGACCTGGACACAACTGAGTTGACCGACGATCAGCAGGCATCGGTGCGTCGTCACAAGATTGGTTTTGTCTTTCAATTTTTCCATCTGGTACCCCGCCTTACCTCTGCAGAAAACGTGGAATTGCCGATGATTCTTGCTGGCGTAGATCCTGCTGAAAGGAAATCCCGCGTCCGGGCGGCCCTCTCTTCCCTGGGCATCAGCGACCGTACAAAACATCGTCCGGACCAGTTATCCGGCGGACAGCGCCAGCGCGTTGCCATTGCTCGTGCCACCATCATGCAGCCGGATATTATTCTTGCTGATGAGCCCACCGGCAATTTGGACCGGACCTCGGGAATAGAAGTCATCCAAATACTCGAAGACCTTCACACTAAGGGCATGACCCTGATTATGGTGACCCATGATCCCGATTTAGGTAAGCGGGCTTCCCGGAGAGTGCAGCTGGTAGACGGAAAGATCTCAACAGATACCGGAGATTCATGAGAAAATGAAATCTGGAGATGTCATTCAATTCAGTTGGAAAGCGCTGTCGGGCTATCCGACCCGAACGCTTTTAATGATTCTTGCCATGGCCATCGGTGTGGCATCGGTCATTCTTCTTACCGCGTTGGGAGAAGGCGCCCGCCGTTTTGTAACCGACGAGTTTACCTCTCTGGGCACATACCTTTTAATTGTATTGCCGGGTCGGTCTGAAACAACCGGCGGCCCTCCCCCGCTGTTGGGAGAAACCCCCCGAGACCTTACGCTGGAAGACGCGCTGTCTCTCACCCGGAGTCCCACCATCCGCCGTATGGCGCCGATCACTGTGGGATCCGCCCCGGTCTCCTGGAAGCATCGAGACCGGGAAGTCAGCGTTCTCGGTTCCACTGCAGAGCTCTTTGAAATCCGCCATCTTTCAATGGCCCAGGGAAGGTTCATCCCCGCCGTTGACCCTTTAAGGGGCCCGGCGGTCTGCGTTATGGGATACAAGCTTAAAAAAGAACTCTTTGGGAATCAATCCCCCCTGGGCGAATGGGTCCGTATCGGCGACCGCCGCTTTCGGGTCATCGGAGTGCTGGCCAAAAAAGGTCAATCTCTGGGACTGGATATGGGGGATGTGGTGGTTGTACCCGTGGCCTCTGCGCAGGCCCTGTTCAATACCTCGTCGCTTTTCCGAATCTTGGTGCAGGCCAACGGCCGCGAGGCTATTCCCAAGGCCAAGAAAGCCGTATTGGCCACCATCCGCGAACGGCATGAAGGCGAAGACGACGTTACTGTCATAACCCAGGATGCCATGCTTTCCACTTTTGATCGGATTCTCGTGGCCATGACCCTGAGTGTCGCGGGCATCGCCGCCATCAGCCTGTCGGTTGCCGGTATTCTGATCATGAACGTTATGCTGATCGCTGTTTCACAGCGCACCACAGAGATTGGACTTCTAAAGGCGATCGGTGCTCCGGGCACCCAAATCCTTAGGCTTTTCCTGGCGGAATCCACTATTCTCTCACTCATCGGTGCCGGTTTCGGACTCATTCTTGCATTTTTGGGGAGCTGGGGTCTCGCGCACGCATTTCCCAGGTTTCCGATCACAGCTCCCATCTGGGCCCTGGTAGCGGCTGTCTCTGTTGCGCTTTTGACGGGCCTGGTATTCGGAGTACTGCCCGCAAGACGGGCGGCAAGACTCGACCCGGTGAAGGCTTTGTCTCGCAGATAGTTTAAAGACCTAAATCTTGCACGAGTCGGAGGCTTTCATATGCAAGGCACTTAAGGGCGAAGCCATAGTCTGCTATTGCGAGCCCTTAATAACGCAGCAGATGAAAGCCTCCGACTCGCCCTTTGGGGTGAAAATTGATGATAAAAAAAAGATAATCATCCGATTTACCATTTGGGTAAAATGTATGATGCCATGATGTTATTTAAAGCCGTTTCAATTAAGGGTTAAAAAGATTCTCATTAATTTTCATATGAGATTCAGGAAAGAATTTTACTCATGTTAATCAATGACTCCGCAAAGCTGGCAATAGCCGCTTTATCCAGCCAAAGGATGCGCAGTTTTCTCACCGCCCTGGGCATTGCCGTAGGTATCGCTTCAGTGGTGCTGCTCACCTCCATCGGTGAAGGCATCCACAAGTTCGTCCTCTCAGAGTTCACTCAATTCGGCACCAACCTTATCGCTGTCTCGCCCGGTAAAACTACGACCGCCGGCATGTCAGGAGCCATTATCAGCAATGTCCGCCCCTTGAGCATTGATGACGCGCTGGCCCTTGGGCGAAGTCCCAAGATCCTCGGTGTGGTTCCCTTTGTCCAGGGAAACGCACCGGTGGAATTCGGAAAGCGCAGCAGGAGAACTTACGTCTTTGGTGTGGGTTCGGAGGTGCCCACTGTTTGGCAAATGAAGGTAACCATGGGCCGTTTCCTCCCGGATGACGACCCCCGCACGGCCCGCGCCTTTGCCGTACTGGGCAGCACGGTGAAAGATGAGCTTCTCGGCTCAGTGAATCCCCTGGGCCGGCGTATCCGCATCGGCGGAGAGCGCTACCGGGTCATCGGCGTTATGGAATCAAAAGGACAGATGCTTGGATTCGACCTAGATGACGCCGTCTACATCCCCACGGACAGAGCATTGAGCATGTTCGACCGGGAAAGCCTCATGGAAATTGATCTTCTTTATGCCGCCGGCAGCAGATTGGATGAAATTGTTAAAAGAGTCAAAGCACTGCTCATAGATCGGCACGGAGCTGAAGATTTCACAATTACCACCCAGGAACAGATGCTGGATGTTCTGGGTTCCGTACTTAACATCCTCACCCTGGCAGTGGGCGCTTTGGGAGGAATTTCACTCCTGGTTGGGGGTGTGGGAATTCTCACGATTATGACAATTAGTGTGAATGAAAGGAGGGCTGAGATCGGGTTGCTTCGCGCCATCGGCGCGGGTCGAGGTCAAATCCTTTCCCTTTTCATCGGCGAGGCCGTTGTGCTGGCGAGCATCGGCGGTTTGGCCGGTCTGATAATCGGCGCCGGAGGGGCATGGCTTATAGGGACCACCGTGCTTGCCCTTCCCACCCACACCCCGTGGTTGTATGTGGTTCTGGCTGAAATCCTGGCAGCTCTTATCGGTTTACTGGCCGGGGTTTTGCCCGCCCACCGGGCGGCTAACCTGGATCCCATCGAGGCATTGAGGGCGGAATAGCGAAGAATCATAGCATGGGTAGCAGGAGGCGCTCAAAATACGCTGACTTTGCTGGACCCCCTTCAGGTTATTGATTGGCATTACCTCACGTTGGAGCACGAAAATGGATGTCGCTACCGGTGGATTCGTCAACAATGCATCATGAATAACTATTACAATTCTTGATTGATTTCGGAGTGAAAATTTATCGGCACAGGTTTCACCGGCCATAGATTTTTAATACAAGTGATGTGAAAAACAGCATAGCCCTGATGAACCAACGGTAAATTCAATGAGACCGATTACCATTCCCGAATCCGGCACGAAGACATCCACTTCCTGCTCCCCAAACGGATCAGCAATTTCACCGATTCTTGAATTTTTACTAACTTTGCCGCCCAAGGGTAATCCCCCTAAAAAGGATTTGCCCTGAAGAAGACAATAAAACATTCTTCGCTTAAATTATTTATTTGAGATTTTTTCCCGGTTTAAACGTAACAGTATTTTTGCCCTTAATCTTGATCTTTTCACCTGTCTGTGGATTACGTCCCATTCGGGTTTTTCGATAAACCTTCTTGAATGTACCAAAACCTACTAAAGTCACCTTGCTGTTTCTTTTCTTCAGGCCTTTTGTAACACCGTCAAGAAATGATTCCAATGTCGCTTTGGCCACAACCTTTGTAACACCTGCATCTTTAGCCATCTTTTCAACCAATTCAGCTTTTGTCATCTGCTCCCCCCCTTTGTTTGTTGTTAATTCATGCCTAATAACACTCGCTTTCTTTTAAAATGCAGGAACAAAATCATAAAGTCAATATGTAAAAGTCTTTTTTTCAAAATTTATAGGAAGAACTTATTGAAAACATGCTTTCCTCTATCAGTAATTGATACCCATACGCATCGGGCCTGACTGTTGAACATATTCTTTACTTTTTTTTGCATTTCGGCCATAATATTTCAATCTTATAGGATACACCTCCTGTTTGAAGATGGTTGGAAAATTTTCATCTTGCAGAATTGATAAACGCATTTTATTTTTGAGGAAAAAAATATGGGTGTCAAACTGGTTATTGTCGGCGGAGTTGCCGGAGGCGCTACAGCAGCGGCTCGGGCGAGAAGAGTGAGCGAAGATGCTGAAATTGTCATTTTTGAGCGGGGAGAATATATCTCCTTTGCCAACTGCGGACTTCCTTATTATATCGGAAATGTTATCGAAAAACGCGAAGACCTTCTTTTGGCCACGCCGGAGGAATTTAAACAGCGCTATAACATCGATGTGCGTATCTTCTCCGAAGTAGTGGGTATCAATGCCAAAGAAAAAGCGGTGGAGATAAAAAATACGACCACGGGGAAAACATACTGGGAACGCTATGATAAGCTTATCTTATCTCCCGGGGCCGAACCCATCAAGCCGCCTCTGGAGGGCATTGAACTGGAAAATATTTTTCACCTTCGAAACGTACCCGATTCGGATCGAATCAAAAAAATTGTGGATGAGCGCAATCCCCGATGCGCGGTTGCGGTGGGCGGCGGCTTTATCGGCCTGGAGATGGCCGAAAACCTGACCGAGCGAGGCGTTAAAACCACAATAGTGGAGATGCTCGACCAGGTGATGCCAACCTTGGACTATGAGATGGCGGCCCTGATTCATGAACATCTTGAAGCCAAAAACGTGGAACTCGAGCTTGAAAACGGCGTAAAATCATTTTCAAAAGCGGGTAACCGGATTTTAGTCTCCACGCAGAAAGGACGCGAAATTGAATGTGACATGGTGCTGCTTTCCGTAGGGATCAAACCTGATAATAAACTGGCCAAACAGGCTGACCTGAAAATAGGCCCTACGGGCGGCATTGCGGTTGATGACACCATGAGGACTTCCGATCCGAACATCTATGCCGTGGGAGATGCGGTCGAAGTCAGAGATCTCGTCACGGGCTTTCCCACACTGACCGCCCTGGCAGGCCCTGCCAATAAACAGGCGCGGATTGCCGCAGACAATGCTTTGGGCAGAAAGTCGATCTTTACCGGGACCCTGGGGAGTTCGGTGGTAAAAGTGTTCGATATGGTCGCGGCATCTACCGGCGCCAACGAAAAATTTTTAAAAAAGCACGACATTCCCTATTTTGTTTCCTACACTCATTCCGGCTCCCATGCCGGCTATTATCCGGGCGCTACCAAAACATCGATCAAAATTCTTTTTTCCCAGGGCACCGGTAAAGTGCTGGGGGCTCAAATCGTGGGCAAAAAGGGTGTAGACAAAAGAATCGATGTCCTTGCCACCGCCATTCGGGCGGAAATGACCGTCTATGACCTTCAAGAACTGGAATTGGCTTATGCGCCACCGTATTCATCGGCAAAAGACCCTGTCAACATTTCCGGCTTTGTGGCTGCCAATATTCTAAAAGGGGATATGGAAATAACCCATTGGAGTGAACTTGACGCGCTTCAAAAAATTGGTGCGATTTTGATCGATCTTCGCACCAAATCGGAGCTGAAACAGATGGGAAAGATCACAGGCGCTTTGCATATTCCCATCGATGAACTGCGAATCAGACTATCCGAACTCGATAAGCAAAAAACGTATATTCCCTTTTGCGCCGTGGGATTTCGGGGGTATCTGGGGCACAGAATTCTAGTTCAAAACGGCTTTAAATCCAGAAACCTAAGCGGCGGCTTTATGACTTACACCATGGCGAATAAGAGAGAATAGTCGGTCAACTCTCGGGAATAGCGTGGTTTTAGATTTTGCCATGCGTTTACAATACTTCCAACAAGGTGCCATCACCAATTCTTTTTACAGGATATCAAATGAATATACTTTTTGCTGCTTCTGAGAATGCATGGGGGGGCTTTTTAGGCCTGATCCGATCTGAACTTCCTCAACACCATTTTGAGGCCACTGGACGATTTGAGGTAGACCATTTAAAGGGATTCGATATTTTGATACCCACCATGAGCCCAGTAACTGAGGAGTTGCTTGAAAAAAGTGATCGACTGCGACTCATCCAGCAGTGTGGTTCAGGATTAGAAGGGGTTGATCTTCAAGCTGCCAGGAAGCGAAATATTTGGGTTGCAAATGTCCCTGCGAATATTTCCGGAAATGCTGATTCTGTGGCGGAGCTGGGTATATACATGATGATTGGACTATCCAGAGATATTCGGGGCATGGCCCAAAGTCTGAGAGACCGGAAAATGGGAGAACCTCAGGGAAGAGCCTTGAGCGGCCGGACGGTTGGTCTTGTGGGGCTTGGCGGTATCGGTCAAGCCCTGATTAAAAGGCTTAAAGCCTTTGATGTCCATTTGATCGGAATCAAACGTCATCATACCCCAAACGCCATGAAAGAACTGGAGTTGGAATGGGTCGGAGGGCCTGAGGATATTAATGATCTATTGAAGAAATCGGATTTTGTTATTCTATGTCTCCCCTATACTCCTGAAACTAAGCACCTGATAAACCCTACTTCCATATCTTTTATGAAACAAAACGCTTTTTTAATCAACCTCTCGAGGGGGGGATTGGTAGATCGTGAAGCGTTACAAGAAGCCCTCGCCTCCGGCAAAATCGCAGGAGCCGGCTTAGATGTGTTTTGGGAAGAGCCCCCGGATCCCAATGATACTATTTTCAACTATAATGTATTGGCCACTCCTCATATTGCCGGGTCTACAGACCTTTCCATACGGGGAATCGTCAAGGCAGTAGCAGACAATATCCTCAGATTAGAAAAAAACAAGGAACCTTTGTACGTAAAAAATTAGGCAGAACTTAGGGGCTTCGCCTCAATTGGCCTCTGGCCCGCAGGGCCTTCGCCCCGGAGGGAATAATGGAATAATGGAGTAATGGAATTACAGGGAATGCTTTCATTTTTATCCATTACTCCAATACTCCGGGGATGATTAACCTCATGTTTTGATAAAGAGTGGATGTTTACCAATTACCAACAGGCTTAATTTACACCCTCTGTCAGGCATGTGATCTATTTCAGGTTACCTTTTGCCGGTCATAAAATGTCCGTAATGCAGGGTATGATCGATGATATACCGCTTGATATGCATGACCGGCATCTTTTCCCGGATAACATAGCGATACAGCCCCGCGTTGGTGATATCCCCGATAAAGACGGCTCCGATGAACCGGGTGCCTTCCGGATTAAAAACCACCTTTCGGTAAATCGTTTCCGTGGCATGTCTGTATATCTCGAAATCGTGGTCTTTTGTATGAACCACGCCCATTGAAACAAACGGTTCTTCGACCACCTGGGTTGCGTTCAAGATGCCGAAGGTGCCGGAATAGGCTGTTTTTATGCCGGCCATGTTCCGCCCGGCGCACCGCCCCATTTCAACGGCGTTTGTCCAGAGAGCCGTCATGATCCTGTCTCCCGAGACCGGGTCGAAGGTTACGGCAACATCACCGGCGGTAAACGTATCCGGGGCATTGCAGGCCGTATACCGATCGGCAACAATTCCCCCGTCGATCCGCACATTGCTGCCGTCGAGAAACTCGACATTGGGACGCACCCCTTTTCCGATGCACACCATCTGGCAGGACATCTCACCCCCGTGGTCAAGGGCAACCCCGGTGACACCGGTACGGTCTGAAATGATATGGGTTGCAGCACATCCTGTTTTGATTTTAAGACCGGCTCTGTCCAGGGCCTTACGGATCAGGAAAGCATCTTCAGGTTCCATGAGCTGTGAAAGCACCTCGGATGAATAGACAACCAGCGTAACCTTCAAACCTTTTTCCAGAAGGGCAAATGCGCCCTTTAGGTTTAAAAGACCGCCCCCGAGCATCACTGCATGATCCGTCGTTTCGACTCTTTTGGCCATGTTTCTGGCATGGGCCAGTGTTCTTAAGGCAAAAACGCCCTTTGCATCGGTGTCTTTGATTTCCGGCGGAATATACGGACGGCTTCCCGTGGCAAAGAGTATCTTTGCATAGGCCAGACCACCGCTTCCCTGGACAGAAACGGTTTTTGCGGCGGTGTTAACCGATTTCACCCTGGCGTTGGTCCTTACGAAAATATCCCGGCCGGTATAGGGACCGCAGCCGGCCAGGACCATATCTTCCGCACACTTTTTCCCGGACACCACAAAGGGAATCAGGGGTCGGAAATAGGGCGTGTCCGGTTCTTCCGAAAGCACCGTAACAGAGCCCTGCCGATCATGCAGACGGATGGTATGGGCGGCGGCCATACCCGCGGCACTTCCCCCGACAATAATGTATTTGGTTTTGTCTTCCGTCACATTATCCACCTTCTGCCCGAAGCAACTCCCGGGATGCATGTTTACGAACCTTGCCCGAAAAGGAGTCCACAGTGTCGTATACCAGCGCCCCGGTGGGGCATGCGCTCACACACGCGGGAATCTCCCTGTCCGGGCAACGATCGCAGCGATAGGCTTTGTGTTCTTCCAGATGGCGGCCGATAACACCGTATGGACATACCATCACACAGGTCCAGCAGCCGATGCATTTGTCCGTGTCTGTAATGACAACCCCCTTTTCATCCCGGCTGATGGCGCCGCTGATGCAAGCGTACATACAGGGTGCTTCTTCACAATGCCGGCAGACCAGGGGAACCTTGCCGTCAGGTTCCACCCATTCGACATAAACACGGCTTTTGGGAACAGGTGTTTCTAATATGGCGCCGAACAGGCTTTTACTCTTGGAATGCTCCACTGCACAGGCAATCGTGCAGGACAGGCATCCAACGCATCGATCGGTTTTTACAAATATTTCTTTTGGCTGTGACATAGCCTGCTCCTTTTGCTTGTACTGGTTTTTACATCATATTCCCAATGCCTGGCGCTTGTTTTCAATGTGCGCGATCATCAGGCCGGCGCCCTTGACAGGATCGGGTTCAACGGCAAAGGTAGCGCCGACCACTTCATTTGCACCGCTTGTCAGCACCTCGGTCACAACCTTGCTTCCCAGGACCGGTGGTACGGTTCCGAGCACTGTGAAGATTCCCGAAGATACCACATAAGCGCCGATGCTTACCGCCTTTTCGCTCATCCACTCTGGAGCAGCACCAGCCACGGGAATATCACTTATATCGACCCCAAGTGCATTGGCAACCGCGGCGCAGACCGTTAGGATACGGCTGATATCGACACAGGAGCCCATATGCAGAACCGGCGGAACACCCATAGCCTGGCATACGCCCTTGAGCCCATCGCCTGCCTGTTCGGCAGCTTCGGGAAGCATCAGGCCTAACTTGGCACAGGCGATGGCATTGCAGCCGGTTGTCGTCACCAGCACATTGTTTTTGATCAGTTCCCTGACCAAAGTCACATGGCCGTAATCATGTTTGACTTTGGGATTGTTGCATCCCACCACACCGGCGATTCCCTTGATATCTCCGGATTTGATCGCATCCAGCAACGGATCCAGGGTTCCGCCCAGGGCCTTGACGATGGCTTCGGCGCTAAAACCCACCATGCATTCGGTCTTGTCTTCCGGTATAAAGACCTTTTCCTGGATGCGAAGGCTATAGTTTTCCACCGCCGCCTGAACGATCTGCTTTGCAATGTCAAATGCTTTTTCTTCACTGAATTCCATGTGGGTTGCACCAGGAAACTTGGCCTTGGGAGACGTGGAGATGAATTTTGTATGGAAGCATTCGCTCAGGGGCCCGAGTGACGGCATGATACACTGAACGTCCACAATCATCGCCTCAACCGCCCCCGTGATGACGGCAAGTTCCTGCTGCAAAAAATTACCGACAATGGGAATACCGTGTCTCATGATGATCTCGTTGCCGGTACAGCAGATGCCCGCAACATTTATACCCCTGGCACCGACCTTTTCCGCCAAAGCTACAAGTTCCGGGTCATTTGAAGCGGCCACGATCATTTCCGAAAGAACCGGTTCATGACCGTGAACGATGATGTTGACATGGTCTTTCTTTAAAACGCCGAGGTTGGACTGGGAGCGCACCGGCATGGGCGTGCCGAAGAGCACGTCCGATATATCCGTTGCAATGGTGGATCCGCCCCATCCGTCAGCAATGGAGGCCTTAAGCCCCTGGAGGATCAAGCTGACCGGATCGTTGTCCACGCCGATGTGGGTGCGATGCATAATTTCCACGATTTCGCGGTCTATTCCCCTCGGGTCTATTCCCAGGCTTTTCCACAACGCCACCCGTTTTTCAGGCGCACGGCGGGTAAACTGCAAAAAGCCTTCCTGCTTGCCGAATTCCCCGTAAACCGCCTTGGCCAGGTCCAGGGCGATTTGTTCCTTGGTGCGGCCTTGGGTCTCTATGCTGTATTCACCGGCAAGTGCTTTCAGCTTTTCCTCATCCTTGATCTCGTATCCACCGCCTTTTCCTTCAGCAGTCAGCAAGAGGGTGTGGGCAAGGTCACGGCCATGGTCGGAATGGGCGGCGGCCCCGCCGGCAATCATGCGTATCAGGTTTCGTGCCACGATAATATCTGCTGTGGCGCCGCAGACACCTTTTTTTGGGCCCTGGTCATCAAAAGGGCTGATCCGGCATGGCCCCATGTTGCAGTTGCGGCAGCAGACGCCCAGCTCGCCGAAACCGCACTCCGGAAGCATTGCTTCATATCTGTCCCAGACCGTCTCCAGGTTTAGCTGCTCGGCCCGTTCCAGCATTTTGTGAACACTGGGATCAATACTTCTTTCCAGAATCTTCTCTGTGTAGGCCATTATTTTTTACCTCCTGTTTTTCGCCGGCCATTTCTGGTCGAATTGAAAGATAATCGGATACTTTTAACATTAATAAATCACAACACAGCGTGTCAACGCCATATGCAAAATTCCCGAAGTTTCAGCACAATCCAAAAAGGTTCCAAAAGCCTGGTCGACAATAAGGGGTATCGTAATTAATGGTATTCCGTCATATTTTTGACACATTTTAAGTTCCTAAAAAAGGATTCATGTCAAAGCATTTTTTCAAAAAAATGGAAAATAAGTTTAACTATCTGTAACTATTGACAGATTGTTCCTTACAAGGTGTTTGGCACAAAATATGCAAAAATAAAGAAATCTGAATAGATGGCTAAAAACAACTTTTATTATTAAAATCAAACGCCAAATTATTTTAAAAACCGATAACATTGTTGATTGATTGAAAGGCGATTATTATGCAATTTTCAAGACTTTTACCGAAAAGATTTAGCACCCGATTGATAGCTATTACAATCATTTCAGGTTTGATTCCTATCATAATTTTTGGCTGCTTAATAAGCATATTCGACAACCGATTTCTCACCCAAACCAATTATGCGGTTTGCCAGGGGCAAGAAGAGCAGTGGCAACGTAGTGAAGCCGTAATAAAAAAAATGGCAGAAGATTTCATTCGCCAGAAAGTACTGGATGTGGTTCTTCAGTTGGAATTATACCTTCAGGCCCACCCTGATATGACGGTAAAAGATCTGCAAAATAACTCAAAATTTAGAGAAATTGCTGTTCAACCATTGGGCAAAAAAGGATACACAGCCGTTCAGGATGTGGATACCGCTATTAATCGCTTTCATAAAAATCCCAAAATAGAAAATGTAGACTTACATTCGCTCTCGGGCAAACTGCCGGAGTTTTGGACTATCATGGCAGCCAGTTTGAATGGAAGATATTCACATGGATACTACAAATGGAAAGAGCCTAACGGAGAAATACGTGATAAATTTATGTACATAGCCCCGCTTAATGAAAAAACCGCAGACGGTGTTCGATTTGGCGTTGCGGCAACCACTTACATTGGCGAGTTCACCCGTCCTATTCTGGCCGCACAGGATATTTCTCACAGCACATCCCGCTACTTGATGAGCGCATTAAATGGTCTCATACAATCATTCAAAACAACGGGGTTTTTGTATATGGGTATGGGCATAGTGTTTATTATGGTTTTGGCTACCTGGACAGGGATCTATTTTTCCCGTGCTATCACCAACCTTCAAAAGGCAACCCAGGCAGTCAATCAAGGCAATTTTGACATACGGGTTAAGTCCGCTATGTCCGGCGATGTGGGACAATTAATAGAAGATTTTAACCAGATGCTGGCCCAGTTGTCTATAACTATGGTGAAAAAGGAACAGCTAAAAGCAAGTCAAGAAGAATTGAAGGCAACCAATGCCCAGCTGCATCACAAAATCATAGAACGTGAGCAGGCCGAGAAGGCGTTGCGGGAGAGTGAATCTAAATTCCGCGGCCTTTTCGATTTATCTCCTCAAGCCATTGCTCTCACTGAATTAGAAACAGGCAAACTGGCTGATGTCAATAATATGTTTTGTGAGCTGACCCAATACTCCCCAGGAGAAATCATTGGAAAAACTACAACTGAAGTTGGATTTTACTCTGATGATGACAGGGCCAGATTGTTAAAGGAGTTACAGACATCCGGAGAAGTCAATGGATTGGAAATGGATTTTAAGGCCAAAGACGGCGGGGTTCTCAATACACTTATGTTTGCCAGAGTCATTCGGATTGCAGGTGAATCTTTTATTCTAACTATTTTTCTTAACATCACTGAACAAAAAATACTTCAAGCCCAACTCCAGCAAGCCCAGAAGATGGAATCCATCGGCACGCTGGCCGGCGGCATTGCCCATGATTTCAACAACATCCTTTATTCAATAATTGGATATACTGAATTGGCGTTAGATGATACTGAAAAAGGACCCCAATTACATGACAATTTGCAGGGAGTGCTTATCGCTGCGCATCGTGCCGAAGACCTGGTCAAACAGATCCTCACATTCAGCAGACAGTCTAATCGAAAACTGAAACCATTGAAAGTTCAGCTTGTTGTCAAAGAGGCATTGAAACTAATCAAAGCTTCTTTGCCAAGTACCATTGAAATCAACCAGAATATCAGCAATACATGCGGGTTGGTTATGGCCGACGCCACACAAATTCATCAGGTCGCCATGAATCTTTTGACCAATGCCTATCATGCCATGGAGTATGAAGGCGGAAAACTGGATGTAACCCTAAAAGAGGTGGATTTAGATGTGGATGACTTGAAAGACCCGGCCATGCTTGCCGGATCATATGCTTGTTTGACGGTGGAGGATACGGGCGCAGGCATTGATAAGTCTGTATTGGATCGAATATTTGAACCTTATTTTTCTACCAAGGAAAAGGATAAAGGCACAGGGCTGGGCCTTGCCATGGTGCACGGCATCGTCAAAAGCTATGGAGGCAACATAAGGGTATACAGCGAGCCGGGCAAGGGAACCGCATTTCATGTTTACCTGCCGGCAATCCAAACCCGGGCTGAAACAAAGGAAACCCTGGTCATATCACCTGTGGAGGGGCGTAAAGAACGAATCCTTATCGTGGATGATGAAGAGCAGATTGTTCGGATGACACAACAGATGCTGAAACGACTCGGTTATCGTGTCACCGCACGAACCAGCAGCATTGAAGCACTGGAAGCATTTCGAGCATTTCCTGATAAGTTCGATCTTGTTATTACTGATATGACCATGCCGAATATGACAGGTGTTCATCTTACCCAAAAACTTATTGAAATAAGATCTGACATTCCAGTTATAATTTGTACCGGCTTTTCCGAAAAAATAAGCGAGCACAAGGCAAGCATCATGGGCATTCGTGGATATGTCATGAAGCCGGTGGTTAGAAGTGAACTTGCCAAAAAAATCAGAGAAGTGCTGGGATAAGGCCACGTTCTTAACATCAGGAGACTCAGCCGGTTATGTTCTCAATTAAGAAATTCAGAGGGAGCTTGGATACTATTTTCCGGATTTCCAGCTACCAGACTTCAAACGCCGTGTCCGGAGTAAACCTTTTGCCGCGCCTTGGCAGCGGCTTTTAGAACATCCACTTTAACGTCTACATAATCATAAACCCTGGCTTTTTTCTTACCCGGTGCCGGCCGGAGCACCCTGCCAATGTATTGAAGCACCCTGCCGCTGAATTTTATGGGCGTTGTCAGAAACAAAAGGGATAGCTCCCTGCGATCAAACCCCTCTCCTATGAGCTGCCCTGTAGCTAGCAACACCTTGACGGCTCCCTGATTCAAGCGATCGAGAACCTCCCGCCGCTGACTGTCGGTAAGATCGCCGGTCAAAAGTTCGCACGATATTTTATATCTGTATTGCAAAAGCGTCTGCAGGTTCTCACAGTGTTTTTTTCTGTCTGAAAGAACCAGACATATACCTTCGGTGTTGTTATATACCTCCTGTGCAACATCCGATGCGATCAGACGGTTTCTGTTGTCGTCCGACGTGAGTTCAGATATCATTTTGCTGTATTCATTCACGGGATCATAATACGGCTTAAAATCGGTCTCCCTGACAATAATTTCAGCAGGCAGCACATCTCCGCTTTCAATCAGACGAGTGTGATCGACTTTGTGATGCACATCTCCCAAGTGCCAGAATATCAATTTTGACAGTCTGTCGCTGCGCCATGGCGTTGCCGACAGTCCGAGTATATATTTAGAGTCAAAATCGGTCACCGCCTGAGTAAAGGTCCGGCTGGGACACCGATGACATTCATCGACCAACAGAAAACCCACATTTTGCGACACCTCTTCAGCACATTTATACAGTGATTGTACCAGGGCCACCGTAATTTTTTCGCCCACGACCTTTTTCCCGCTGCCGATAAAACCCACGGTATCCGCCGGGATTCCTAGAAACTCCCCTGCCCTTTCGACCCATTGATAAGCCAGATCTTTGGTATGCACCACAATCAGGGCAGGTTGCCGGCGCCGGGCAATGATGTATAGTGCCATAACCGTTTTTCCGCTGCCGGTGGGAGCGCTCAATGTGCCGAAATCTCTTGAAAGCATGACTTTGCCCGCTTTGTGCTGGAACGGCTTTAATTGCCCGATAAAATTGAAATCCACGGGCTGCAACACCCGTCTACGATCATCAATCTCAACCGTTACTCCCCGACGTCTGCAAAGCAACAACAACTGCCGCATATACCCTCTGGGTATCCACAGGCCACCGCCCCGGGTTTTATCATAAAATCTAAGCAGTTTTGGGGTGCCCCGGTTCCAGCGGCCCATTCTCTCATTTTCCAGCCACTTGGGGTTGGGAAATGTCAGCGTATCCATGAGGTTGGCCCGGATTTCCGGGGGAATATTGGAAAGCCTGAGATTGTTTGTCAGTATTATTTTTAAAGGATTGGTGTTTGTCATATTGTTCTTTTGAATGTTTTTTAAAAACCGCTAGCAGGTCATATCACATTTCTCGATATCCACACAATTTTTCCGATAATACGAAAGCCGTCCATCTCATTCCGGCTAAGATAAACAGGTTCATAATCTTTATGGTCGCTTCTGAGAACCAGTTTGCCAGGATGCTTCTCTATTCGTTTTACCATAATTATATCTTCAATCCCCACGGCATATATTGATCCTGCCAGTATATCTTGTTGGGATGTATCAATCATGACCGTATCTCCATGTTTTAGTTCGGGTTCCATACTGGTTCCATAAATATCGATAAGGATCAT
>JAYEFV010000439.1:0-8823 GCA_034658755.1 Thermodesulfobacteriota bacterium
AAGGGCACAACTGCAAGTTAACGGCCGACTATATGAACGTTGATCCGGATAACCATGATAAAGATGACAGGGGCATCTTCACTTTTCAGTTTACCGTGGGATTCTAATTGATCTTCGGCGTTTGGAATTCGGGATTTCAAAAAATCCGTGAACGGTTTCAATGGATGAAAGCAAAGGAGGATTTAAATGGGTCAATTCAAGAACTTTTTTTCGACACGGTGGGGAATTATAAGTGTAGGAGCCTTTATCGGGGTATTTGCCCCGCTTTTACAGAAATGGGGCAATCCCGGAAACATGGGCATCTGCGTGGCATGTTTTGAAAGAGACATTGCAGGAACTATCGGAATCCACCGCGCTGCTGTGGTCCAGTACATGCGCCCCGAAATAATTGGCTTTGTCCTGGGTTCACTGATCGCTGCATATATTTTCAAGGAGTTTCGGCCCCGTACGGGCTCCGCTCCTATTGTTCGATTCGTATTAGGGGTTTTTGCCATGATCGGTGCGCTGGTCTTTCTGGGATGCCCGTGGCGGGCCCTGTTGCGCTTTTCGGCCGGCGACGGAAACGCCATTTTTGGATTACTCGGACTGATCGGCGGCATCTGGATCGGCACGTTTTTCCTCAAGGGCGGATACAACTTGGGCCGGACCCAAAAGACATACGCCTCGGCGGGATGGTTATTGCCCTTGATTATGTCAGGTTTTTTTATTTTAATGCTTATTTACCCGCAGGTGACGGGTGAAGCAAAAAGCGGGGTCCTGTTATACAGCCTCAAAGGACCGGGCGCCATGCATGCCCGGTTGCTTGTTTCTCTGGCCATCGGACTTGCTATTGGATTTGCCGCACAGAGAAGCCGTTTCTGTACTATGGGGGCCTTTCGGGATCTGATCCTGTTTAAACAGGCCCACCTTTTCTTGGGTCTTCTTGCCCTGGCGTTCTTGGCTTTTATTACAAGCCTGATAGTGGGGCAGTTTCATCCTGGCTTTGTCAAACAGCCGGTGGCCCATACCATGCACGTCTGGAACTTCGGTGGCATGGTTCTGGCCGGCCTTGCATTTGCCCTGGCCGGGGGATGTCCGGGCCGACAGCTCTTTCTTGCCGGTGAAGGTGACGGTGATGCAGCAGTTTTTGTATTGGGTATGATTGTCGGAGCAGGTTTCGCCCATAACTTTGGCCTGGCCAGTTCACCCAAAGGAGTCGGACCCCATGGCATTGCAGCGGTGATTATCGGGCTTCTGGTCTGTCTGTTTATCGGTTTTACCATGAGGAAAAACTAACCCTAACGTTGCAAAAGTCGAAGATACCGCAGGTCCAAGGCATCAAGGCCGAAGCTGTAGTCGTCTACCGCAAGGCCTTGATAACGCAGGAGATGCGGTATCCTCGGCTTTCCTGAAAGGTAAACAACACAGAAAAAAAACATTTTCATTGGATGTTACCAACGGTTAAATCTTATGATAGTTACTCTAATCAACGCAAAGCCTTTGTCCAAGACGTTTACGTATAATCTGATGTGTTGTTTATGCAAGGATAGGGGTAATACAGGAGGTAAAGTATGAGTATAATTGTAGATGCGGGAGGACTTTCCTGTCCACAACCGGTACTGATAACGCTAAGTAAGATCAAGGAGATACAAAAAGGGGAAATTATAGTTAAGGTGGATACAGACACGTCAAAAGAGAATGTGAGCCGGGCTGCCCAAAGCCAGGGCTGGGATGTGGCTAATATTCAAAAAGATGAGGCAGGATACCTGCTTACCATCAAAAAGGAGTAAGGTTTGTCTTTTTTAGGACTTTTAAAATCGAAAAAAGATAGATACAAACCGGCATCCGACCAGGACAGGGGAATACTTGTCTTTGAGCATACCAGTGAAGTGATTAAAGCTGAAAGCGTCCTTAAAAAAGTTGGATGGAAGATCAAGGTGATGGGTCCGCCGCCCGAAATTCGAAGCGGTTGTGACCTGGTCATTGAGTTTCCCCTTATTGAAGAGCTGAACATTCTGCGAAGTCTCGAGGAAGCCGGAGCTTCGCCCCTGGAAATAGTACCGGTCAGCAGTCCTTTGCTGCAGCCCGTGAATCTCTTCCACAATAAAGACTTTGGAAAATATCTAATGATCAGGGCAGCCAATATGAAATTGACCATCGATAAGGAGACACTGAATATCGTAAACGTCTCCGGTGGCGGTTG
Source organism: Thermodesulfobacteriota bacterium (assembly GCA_034658755.1). Classification (GTDB taxonomy): domain Bacteria; phylum Desulfobacterota; class Desulfobacteria; order Desulfobacterales; family UBA11574; genus S5133MH16. The sequence continues at coordinate 2,183 of JAYEFV010000439.1, forward strand.
TCCGGATGTACCCTATCTGGCAAGCAAAATGGTAGGAATGTCACTGAATGAGGCGCCAAGCCCACAGGAAATCGGCCACACCCTTTGCGGGTATGCCCTTCAGCTAGCTTACGAGGAGATGAGACGCCGGTGATTGGAGTAGTCGGAACGGTTCCTGACCCGGACTTCCCTTTGGTGACCGGGGAAATCCGCCTAAAAGATGACAGCATCTATATCCGGGAAAAGCAGATTTTAGTAAATCGAGGGACCCCGGCTCTGCTGGCTGCAACAATCAAGACCGCCCAGGTGCTTGAACAAGGCGCTCCATTCGGATATCTGGTGGGAGATGTGGGCCTTGGACATGGCAGCCGGCGCCTTTATGAATATTTGAGCGGGCATTTGGGGAAACGTGATTTTAATGTCATTGTTTTTCATTATCTTCAACCGGATGTGGACTGGCACAATCGGGTCCTGTTTGCCGTGGAGGAAATGGAAAGGCGGCCGGTCTTGATTGCAGATGCGGGTTTTATGTATGCGGCCAAGATGAGCGGTCAATCTCCTAAATATGATCTTTTCACGCCTGACATTGGGGAACTGGCCTTTCTGGCAGACGAAGAGGCGCCGCATCCCTTTTACACCAGAGGCTTTATATTACATGAGGAAAATCGAGCGCCCGAGTTGATAGCGCGTGCTTACAAGCATAAGAATGCCGCTCGCTGCCTCCTGGTCAAGGGGAAACAGGATTGTGTGGCCAACAAGCAGGGCATAATCGCAACTATCGATATTTATGTGGAAGAGTCTATGGAGGCCATAGGAGGTACAGGAGACACCTTGACCGGTATTGTAACGGCTTTGATCGGAACAGGCATGGAGGTTGCTAAGGCAGCTATTATTGCCGCCAGAGTGAATCGACTGGCCGGGCACTACGCAAAACCCAAACCTGACACCCAGGTGATTGATATTATACAGCATATACCGACAGCTCTTGCTAAAATTCTCAACGAGAATGAGAAAGGAGAAGTGTGGGCAAAACAGTCTTAAAGGAAGGGCAATGCATCTGTCCTGAAATGACCGTGCTGGATGTTGTCTCTCGGTATAGACAGACAGAGGCCGTTTTTAAAAAATACGATAAGCAGGCCGGTGAATGTATTTGCTGCCACGTACTTTTCGAAACCTTACAGGACGTTGCAAAAAAGTATGGTTTTAGTCTGGAAAAGCTTCTGGCTGACCTGGAAACTGTGGCCGGTCAATAATTTTAATACACAAAAAGATTTTTATACTTTCCGCTAAAAACAAAATAGAATTTACGAGGCGTTAAAATGTCAACGCGGGCTATAAAATATCTTAATCAAAAGGGCATTAATTTTAATGTCATAGAATACGAGCACGATGAAAAAGGTGCCGAATTTGCAGCTATGGCCATGGGGTTTCCCCTAAAAAAGACTATTAAGACCCTGGTGGTTGACTTGGGACACAAAAAATATGCTTTTGTCCTGTTGCCAGGTGATAAGCAACTCGCCTTAAAACAGCTTGCAAAAGTATGCCAGGTCAAAAGAGCGGCTATGGTAGACACAGCAATGGCGGAAAGGTTGACAGGTTATTTCGTGGGAGGTATCAGTCCCTTTGGTGCAAAACAGTACCTGCCGGTTTTAATGGAAAAAACCCTGCTTGAATTTGACAGTGTTGCTATTAATGCCGGTCAAAGGGGAGTCATGTTAATAATAGCGCCCGGGGATATCGTCAAGGCGCTTGACTGTGATGTTGCAAGAATTGCCCGGGAATAAAGACAATTCCCCGTACAAGATACAAAAGAGGAAAAGGAGGAATAATTATGAAATTTGTAATCTGTTTGGCTGGAATCTTTGTTTTTATGATAGTAGGAAACCCATTTGCTGTTGCAGGAGATTTGGACAGGTTTGAAGGTGTGAAAGGAACTCTAAGAATCGCAGGAGGTACGGCCCATATACCGATTATGAAAGAGGCTGCAAAAAGGATAATGGCCGCAAACCCTGATATTAAGATTACCATTGCAGGAGGTGGTTCAGGCGTTGGAATTAAGCAGGTAGGTGAAGGGCTTATTGACATAGGAAATTCCGGAAGAAAGGCAACGGACGATGAAGTAAAAAGATATGGTTTGAAGATGTTCAAATTCGCAATTGATGGAATTGCTGTTGTTGTTAATCCGGAGAATCCCGTAGTAAAAATGAAAAAAAGTGAGTTGATAGATATCTTTTCAGGAAAAATTAATAACTGGAAAGCACTTGGATTCAAGGACAGAGGAATTAATGTATATACGCGGGATGCCTCAAGCGGGACCAGGAAGGTATTCTGGAAAAAAGTATTGAACAAAGGGGATATCACAAAATCGGCCAACTTCGTAAAATCTCACGGCGCTATGAAATCAGCAATAAATGTGGATCCATACGGGATCGGATATATCTCAGTAGGCTATTTGGACGATACTGTGGCGTCAGTCTCCCTAGATGGCACTTCACCTACACTTGAGAATGTGTTAAAGGGAGATTACAAGATAGCGAGAGGACTCTATATAAATACAAAAGGAGAACCTGCAGGGCTGGCCAGGTTGTTTATAGATTATATAATGAGCAAAGAAGGACAGAAAATCGTAGAAGATAAAGGATATATTGCCGTCAGGAAATGAAATCCTCTATTGAAAAATTAGCTGAAAAGGGTTTTCTTTTCAGTGCCTTGCTCAGTGCTTCTATTACAATACTTATCCTTTCTTTCATGGTATTTTTCAGTTTTCCGCTGTTTAAAGGAGGTGATATAGCTGCATTTTTCACTCTGGAATGGAACCCTTATGAAGGCAGGTTCGGCATAATTCCAATGATGGTAGGAACGGGAATTATTGCCTCCCTGGCTCTTTTAATCGCCACGCCATTTGGAATAGGGTGCAGCGCCTTTATAAGCGTCTTTTCCACGGGGAATTTCGGCAAGCTCTTAAGAAAAGTTGTGGAGTTTATGACTGGAATTCCCACCGTCATATACGGATTTGTGGCTATTTTTCTTCTGGTGCCCTTTGTCAGGGAGATTTTTGAAAAAGGAACAGGGATGTGTGTATTGAGTGCTTCCATCATGCTGGCCCTGTTGATTCTTCCCACCATTGTATTGTTTATATCCGATGCTTTTAATTCAGTGCCAAAAAATTATCTTGATGCAGCGGATTCCCTTGGCGCTACGCCTGTACAGAAACTGATTTACGTCATCATTCCTTCGGCCTGGAAAGGGATAATTTCAGGATTGGTTCTGGCGGCAGGAAGAGCTGTTGGAGATACCTTGATTTCCCTTATGATTGCCGGCAATGCACTGCAGATTCCCAGAGGATTGGAAGCCGCAGCCAGGACATTGACCGCACATATCGCCCTTATTATCGCAAGCGACTATGAAAGTCCGGAGTTTAAATCAATATTCGTCTGCGGCCTGATACTCTTTTTCTTTACAACCCTGATTGTCCTTGTTCTGAGATTGCTGGGGCATTTTGAAGTTTTAAGGCAAAGATGAATCGTTTCGTGGAATATCAGATTAAGTTGTTTTGCTGGATTTCCGGGATCGTTCTAATCAGCGCCATAGGAATAATCCTGGCTTTTTTATTCCATAAGGGTATTTCATCTTTGAATTTCTCCCTTATATTCGGAGAAACGAGGCCTCTTGACGGACTTCTATTAAGAAATGAGGTTTTTGACGGTCTCTTTCCTGCGATAGTCGGTACATTACTCTTGATTTTCACCTCCATTTTCTGGGCAATCCCTATAGGTGTTGCCAGTGGTATCTATCTTGCTGAATACTGCAATATAAAGTGGAAACCTCTTTTTAATCTTATGCTCGATGTCCTTGCCGGGATTCCCTCCATACTGGTGGGCCTTTTCGGATTTGCCGTTTCAGTCTTCTTACACAAGCACCTGTCAGAGCATATCTACCCTTGTTTTCTTATTTCAAGCCTGGCTTTAGCCTGCCTTGTCCTTCCTTATATTATCCGGACAACAGAACAATCCCTGGTTAATTTACCTTTTTTTGTGAAAACCACAGGACTTGCACTGGGCGCTTCCAGGCTTCAAAATATTTTATTCATATTGATTCCTTACAATCTTTCCCGTATCATTAGCGGCATTATCCTGGCCATAGGGAGATGTGCAGAGGATACGGCAGTCATTATGCTGACAGGGGTGGTTGCCATGGCCGGAATTCCAAATTCCCTGCTTTCCCAGTATGAAGCACTTCCTTTTTATATATTCTACATCTCTTCGGATTATAATTCACAGGAAGAATTGATGAATGGGTTTGGGGCCTGTATAATTTTGCTTTCCATCTGTGTTTTTCTCTTAACCCTTTCGCATATATTAAAAAGGAAAGCGGCAATCCGATTTGCCACTCATACATAGAAAATTTACACCCATGAAAAATATAAAAATCAGGATAAATGATCTTAATTTTTTTTATAAGAAAAGACCGGTTTTAAAAGGACTTAAGGGGGTGGTGGAGGAAAAGGCGATTACTACTATTATCGGTCCTTCTGGGGTTGGAAAGACCACATTCCTGATGATTATAAACCGACTTTATGAATCGATCCCGGGTTGCAGGGTCGAGGGTAAGGTGGAGATAGAATTAAACGACAAGTATATCGATATTCACAAATTGCCTGTTACTACCCTCAGGAAAAAGGTGGGAATGGTGTTTCAAGTCCCCAACCCTCTTCCTATGAGTATCTTTAAAAATATCGCTTTTCCATTAAGATTATCCGGTATCAAGGACAGAAAATATATCAATGATAAGGTAAGGGGAGCATTAAAAGATGCGTTTTTATGGGATGAAGTGAAAGACAGGTTAAATGATTCCGCTCTTGAGCTTTCCGGCGGACAACAGCAAAGGCTGTGCATTGCAAGGGCCATGATTATGGAACCTGAAGTACTTTTGTTTGATGAACCCACGTCATCCCTGGATATGGAGGCGGCATTGAAGATTACCCGGCTCCTGAAAACTCTTAAACAGAGGTGTACCCTGGTTATCGTCTCCCACTATGCGGATCTGACAAGGAGGATTTCGGACCATGTATTGACCTTAAAGGAAGGGGTTTTATCTACAACAGCAAATCCGCAGATAATCGAGAAGCTGGATCAGTAAATTCTGATATGCTAAATTTTAGTCGAGTGAACTGCAAAAGACCGGCCTGGACCCGGAGAAATTCTTTTTAGCTAATGCCTTAAAACGGTTCAAATACGATCTTTCGATTGGTGTTGTCATAGAGCTTGAGCCTTGCCCTGAGGGTCTTTTGTTCACCGAAGATACTGACCAGATTGATCTCATCCCCCTCCAATTTTACGAGATCAACACTTTCCAGGAACATTTCTTCTTCCCCATCTTTCAAAATAAATGCATGAGCTTCACACATGGAAAACCTCCTCCTTGAATAATATACAGCGTTTTACTCAAGAGCCTTTATCGCCTTACGTATACACTCGCTACTTTTTGCCGTCAACTCTACCATTTTCCGGACATGTTCCGAACTCTCAATCTTTCCCGCCTTCTCCAGTTGCTCGGCAAACATATCGTATGCCTCCTGGTGATGATCATTGTGCGTGATCCAGTGCTCCAATCTGTTTCTTGCCTTTTCAGTAAACTCCATAAAGCCTCCCTGTCTTTTCGCTTCAAAAACAGATTTGTATGATAGTAGTGCCCGTCCATTGGTACGCTCCGCTTAATTTGCTACCAGCAGGATACGGTGATCAACCAGATTCATCTCCTTGATGCGCGCTTTTATCTCAAGTCTTTCTCCAAATATGTTCTCAAGATATACATCCTCACCTTCTGGTCTCATAATCTCCACACTCTCCATTATTACCCTCTTAATTCCATCTTTTATAAGATACGCATCTGCTTCACACATAAATACCCCCCTTTTATTGAATGTTATGTCTTATACATCTTTCAAAACCTCCTTGATATTTTTTTCAACCGCCGCCTGTACCAAGTGCGGCAGGGGCTCTTTTACCATGCCCACAATTTGAACCCTTTCCTGCGAAAGCGGCAGAAGGATTTTAATGGCAGGGCTTGAAATTACGGCTTCGGCCATGCGGGGCGTAACCTCGCCGAGCATAGAGTTTGCCCAGGTAATAGCGATCGGCCCGATAATGCAATCGGCTTCTGCTACGGTCCGGCAAATAGCGTTTTCTCCGGATGCGCCCTTATTAGCACCAGCCTTGAGCATCTGGGACGTGGCGATGGCGTTTGTTCCCAAAGCAACAAGTTCCACTGACTCGCCGTAAGCCACCTTCAGATATTTTATCAGGGTGGCCCCGATACCTCCGCCCTGACCATCCATGATACAGATTCTTTTCCGCAATGTACTTCTCCGGTTTCCTATACTTTTGCGTATGCGATAAAAAAAGACGGCTCCGCATTTTTCGTTCGCTTTATTCTCCCATAAGGATTCATATCAAAACATGAAATATCATACGATTTTATATCCTTAAAACGAGCGGTTTGCAAATTCCATAATAGATTTCCCAAATAAAAAAGCCAGGAAGGTCTTTTTCCCATTTCCGGAGCAAAATGCCTTCGTGGCTTTTTTTTAATGACAAAACCACCGCTAACAACCTTGAAAAAGGCTGTTCGCTCAATGGTCTTTATATTTTGATTGACTAACT
>JAYEFV010000440.1:0-2104 GCA_034658755.1 Thermodesulfobacteriota bacterium
AATGACGACAAAAGCGAATTCCTGACTTTTTACGAGTTCATCAACGTTCGATGTTCGACGTTCATCTTTTATTTTAGGCCTGACGAAACTGACGCTTTTCTCGTAAATACGCATCCCAAAGGCAGTCCGGGGACGAGAATGGAACCTTGAACCCCTGAACCTTTGAACCCGTGAACGCCTACCATCCGGTTATCCCCACAGGGCATCTTTAAGCCCTGATGTTCGCTCGATTTTACGGGATATTGTTGTTTTTAAAACATCTTCCGTTGCCCAAATCGACACTGTTTTTCTGGTCCTTGTTATTCCCGTGTATAACAGTTCCCGTGTTAACACAGGGTAATCACGGTCCGGCAGAATTAAAAGAACATGATCAAACTCCGACCCCTGGCTCTTGTGAACGGTCATTGCATAAACCGTTTCGTGTTCCGGAAGCCGGTAAGGAAGAAACCGCCTGAGTTCGCCTGAATCTCCTGAAAAATAAACATACAGATCTTTGCTGTTTGAACCCGGAGCCGGCAGGGTTATTCCCATATCACCATTAAAAAGTTTCAGGCTATAATCGTTACGTGTAATCAGAATCGGTCTGCCCTTGTACCAGGGATTGGATGACGACCTGTCAGGCCCTATCAGTCCCTCACGGGTTAATACCTGCTCTGCCAACCTGTTGACAGCATTAACCCCTATTGAACCGATTTTTACGGCACATAATATTTTGAACCGGTTAAAAAGTTCAAGGGCTCTGTATGGATCATCCGTGTTAAGATAATCTGAATAGCCTTTAATAACCCTTTTGCCCAGGGAACGTAACAGATCATCGGGCTGTGAAATCTTTTTCCAGAATATTTGATCGGGGTTGTTTTTCATCAGGCCCAAGACCTTATGGGTTTCTCCCCGGTTTACCGCGCGGCTTAATTCTCCTATACCGCTGCTGCCGGTAAACCGGTAGTTCTTTTTTAAAACAACCATACAGTCGTATAGACCGGCTTTTTCTTTATGTTCCTTAACCGGAAGATCAATTTTTTGTTGGGTTACCGCTTCAAATTTTTTGCAAAAACATCCTGAAAAGGCGTGAACATTTTCTCTGTCACAGATATCGCCCAGCACAAAACCGGTTTCAACCGAAGCAAGCTGGTCTTTATCTCCGATCAGTATCAGCCTGGCATCAAAAGGCACCGCCCAAAGGAGTTTTGACATAAGGGCAAGATCTATCATTGACGCTTCATCCACCACCACCACATCAGCATCAAGTGGGTTTTCATGGGTATGATGAAAATACGGGGAACCCGGGATGGTTTTGAGCATTCTGTGTATGGTGTAAGCTTCAGAAGGTATGGCCTCGATAATATCAGGACGGCTATTTAGCGTTTTCTTTGCATCCTTAATCGATTCAGCGATCCTGGCAGCAGCTTTTCCCGTGGGAGCGGCAAGCAAAATTTTCAGTCTCTTTTTCCCGGACAGTTCTAAAAGCAGCGCAAGGATCTTTGCCATTGTGAACGTCTTTCCTGTTCCCGGCCCACCGGAGATGATACAAAATCTTTTAATCGCCGCAATGTATGCCGCTAGCATCTGCCGGTTAAACTCATTATCTTGGTTTTGTGGGAAAAGCCTTTTTAAGCCGTCCGTTAAACGGGCTACATCTAAGTCCCGGATATCTTCTCTAGAACGGTGGATGATAGATTCGGAAAGTTTTTTTTCATAATCCCAGTATCGATAAAGGTAGAGCCTGTTTTTTCTATCGAGTATAAGAGGACGATAATCTCCGGGCCTTCCCACTACCGGGTTTTGCCTGATTTTTTGCAACCAGCCGGAAAGCTTCGGCCATTTGACGATCCCCTCCTCTTCCAGTCCCATAAGAAACGGATTCTCGGCCACAGAAGAAAGGTCAAAATATACATCTCCATTTCCGGTTGCGTGGCTGTCAAGGCCTGCGGCCAGATAAATATCCTGATCATCATTTTTGCCAAGACCGGTGATGAACTTAGCAAAATGCATATCTATATCTGTTAGATATCCTTTATGATATAAATGAGTTATATGTTCTTTATTCATGCTATACATAAGTTAAATAGGACGCAGATTTTCGCAGATAAGCTCAGATAATATT
>JAYEFV010000441.1:0-2100 GCA_034658755.1 Thermodesulfobacteriota bacterium
TAAACCTTTAGCCCGCCTGCCCCGCCTGCCCAGTTAAATCCGATTTTGCTTTTATTTAACCGGGGTAGGTCCGGCAGATCGTACTGTTGCCTGCCCGCAAGGCGAAGCCCCAAACTCAGAACCCTTGCTTGTGGGGTCGTAGCCCGCAGGGCGAAGCCCCAAACTCTGTATTTAACCGGGATTAAACCGGTTTGAGCTAATGAGCAAAACGCATAAAGTCAGACACGTGCCTATTATGCACCGAGGTTCTACTCTACCCCCTATTAAATGCTTGACTGTAGGATTGAAAGTGGCTACCATAACGTAAAAAGTAGCTACCAAAAGGGAGGGTTATTATGATCAGTGCGGGAATCAAGGAAGTCAGGAATAACCTGAGTCGGCTTTTAGCCCAGGTGAAAGCTGGGGAAGAGATTCTGATCACTAAAAGGGGAAGGCCTGTTGCCCGCATCGTGAAGGAAAACCACGGGGATAAGTCCATCCGCGCAGCACTGGAGCCCCTGGTCCAGAGAGGACTGATCACGTTGCCGAACCGGAGCCTTCTGAAAGACCGTATCTCGGTGGTAGAAACCCTGGGGAAACCCGTTTCGGAAATGGTAATCGAGAACCGGCGGTGATCGACTGATGATTCTGTACCTCGACACGAGCGCACTGGTGAAGCGATACTTCCGGGAGCCTTATTCCGATGATGTCCTCTCCAGATGGAAATCGGCCACGCAAATCGTTACATCTTTCGTTGCTTACGCAGAAACGATGGCTTCCATGTATCGAAAGAAACGGGAGTCAGATCTTGCGAATAAGTTGATCCGGAAAATAGCAGACTCATTTCACCAGGACTGGGAGAGCTTTATCCGTGTGGAGGTAAACGACAACCTCAATGGATACATCGATCGGGTGGTTGAAAGATATCCACTTAGAGGCTTCGACGCAATCCATCTCGCATCGGCGATGGTGATCCATGAAAGGCTTCCTGAAGATTTTGTATTTGCATGTTTTGATGACAGGCTCTCCCGCGCTGCGCAGTCGGAAGGACTTGAAACGTTTCCGCCAGAAGATGAAACGAATTAAGCAATGGAACCAGCAAAAAACATCAGAAAAAAATAAAAATACAACCTTGGCGCCCTTTGCGCCTTTGCCTGCCCAGTGAAATTTTTATCCCGCCTGTCCAGTTAAATCTATCTTTTTCATTTAACCGGGATGAAACCATTTGTTTTCTTTTATTTCACCGGGACACGATAGTGAGGAGCGCAGCGAATTTAACCGGGGCGGTTCAAAAAATCGTACCGGGGCCTGCCCCGTTCAATTTTTACCCCGTTAAACCTGTCCGTTTTTTGTTTATCTGGGGCTTCGCAGAAGACGAGCGGAGCGAATTTAACCGGGGCGGTTCAAAAAACAAAAATGAAACGCGCAATTTCAACCCCGTCCCCCTTTTTGCCTATTCAGCCAATTAAACGGTCCCCAAAGAACAGACATTGACATATTTTTAAGTTCTTGATATAAAAATGTAAAAAAAGAATATATCAATTCAGTATTTGAGGTGATAAAATGGAAACATATACAATTATAAAAAAGGGTAAAAGCGTTCAGCACTGTTTAAATATTCCTCCGGAACTCATAAATAAAGATTTGGAAATTACAATAAAACCGATTCGATCTTTAGTAAAGATTAGAAAAAAAATTGAAAGCATATTAAAAAAACATAAAAATACAAAACCTTTCAACTCTATCTCCGACCCTGTAAAATGGCAAAAGGAAACACGAAGTGACTGGTAACAGGGGGCTTTTTGACAGCAATATTATCATATATCTTTCGAAACGCGAGTTACCCTTGTCTATAGTTGATCAATTTGATGAAATTTTTATTTCCGTGATAACTTATATGGAGATTTTAGGGTATGGTTTTGAAGACCCAAACGAAGAAATATTTATAAAAGATTTATTGTCTGTTTTTAAAACTATTTATATCGATCAGAGAATCGCTGATATTGTTGTGAAAATACGCAAAATAAAACGAATTAAATTGCCCGATGCCATTATTTCGGCAACAGCTATTTCAGAGGGATTATTTCTGGTGACAAGGAATATAGAAGATTTTAAAGATAT
>JAYEFV010000442.1:0-27723 GCA_034658755.1 Thermodesulfobacteriota bacterium
TCACGGCAAAGGAGTTGTACTTGAAGGGATCGTACTCGGGCAAAATAGCGTTCCACGCGAGTTTACTGAGGCCAAGCAGGCGCCCTAGCTTTGCCTGCCAATTGGCCATGGCTGCCATTGGTGTAATGCCGATGGACGGTGAAATCAATACCAGTCCGCTGATCTGCGGCAACGAGGGATTTTCCAGTGATAACAGCGCGTAATTCACGGCCAGGGCACCGCCGTTGGAGTAGCCCACGAGGTAGAGCGGCCGTTCACCAACTTTGTCACGCAGACGGTGAACGGCCAGCAGAACTGCCGCACCCATGTCCTCCCACCGAACCCGAACCAGGCCAGAGGGTGCGGTACCGTGGCCCGGCAGCCGTAGGCCGATTACCCAGGCATCTTCGGCGTTTAGTCTTTGTCCAAAGTTTCGCAGGCTGTAGGGCGAATCTGACATGCCATGCAACAGCAACACACCCGCTTCAGGCGCATCAGTGGAAAGCTCAAATGTACGGTTCCAGTTTGGAGACCAAAGGCCGGGATCAGAGAGGCTTCCCCGATGATAGCGGCTGATAAGGCCCCGATCCCCGGGTAAAACACGGGAAAAGACGCGCTCGTCAAGCTGATCGAAGAGCCGTTCCTCCAGCGCAAGATAATCTTCAAAGCTCTGGACGGGACTTTCTGCTGTGAATTCGGCGTCGAGCTTGGCCTCGTGCCAAATCTTGAGATCAGGTCGGCTTTCGAGATACAGCACAAAGACGATAACAAGCACAACAAATCCGCCAACTATCCCGTATAATAGAGCTTTGCCAAAATGTTTGACCGATCTGAGCACAAAACACTTCACTGCTGGTGAACCACTCCTTCCCTAACAAAAATGCGATTGATGTCATTACACATATCCCCAAATCTACCAAAAGTCAAAGAAGCAAACGCCATAAAAAAGATTTGACCCGTTGAAAAAATAATATCACAAATATTTTAGGCCCCTGATATTTAGGGAATCATTGCAGTAACCGCAGATTTATAAAAATGCTATATATGTTGGAGATTATCTTAAGGATGAGATCGTGGCAGAAGCCTTGGCGCGGAATATCCCGGCATTCACCCGATTGCTTATTGGCGGACGGCCTCTGGGATTGAAGTGGATTTTATCCTCGGAGATCATGAAATTGTGATTGAAGTTAAATCTACCGAAGCAGCCAATGCAACCCATTTAAAGGGACTTCGAAGATTTAAGGAGGAATATTCGATTCGACGAAGCATCCTGGTATCTTTGGATTTAAATCCGCGCAAAACAGAGGATCAGATTGAAATACTTTCCTGGCAGACATTTTTAGAACAGCTTTGGGGCAGTGAAATTATCTGATTGTTGACCTTGCGCATTAGGTTTATCTCATTGCACCCTTACTTTAGATTTTTCAACAAGCCAATTTGATACGATTGTTTTAAATCTTGTTGAAAAGATCTATTTTCTCTGTTAAATCAATTTATATAAATTCGTAAAAAGGTTGCTTTTCTGACCTTTTACGAGACCGTCAATTTTGATGAACTCGTAAAAAGTCCGATTTAGACGGTTTCGTAAAAAGTTCAAATTCAAGGCGTGCAAATTTTGCAATCGTGAGGCGTACTTTTCGTACGTTGAATGATTGCGAAATGCAGCACAACGCAGAAGTTGGACTTTTTACGAGACCGTCAATTTTATTTATCTTAACACTTACACACCGGAGATCAGAAATGCCTGACAAAAAAGATTTTATCATCAAAGACAAAAGAATGTTCGCGGAAGGGGATCCGGAAAAACAGGATCAAGAGGCAAAAGAAGAAACGGCCAAACCTTCAAAAGAGGAGGTTAAGGCAAGTGAATCAGAAGAGGCGGCTGCTCCTGAGGAGGATAAAACAGACTTTCAACTGCCGAAAATCAATTTTGCCACCTTTATTTTTTCGTTGAATTCATCTGTACTGGTACAACTCGGTCTAATTGATGATCCTGGCACCAGCAAAAAGACTAAGAATCTGCCCCTTGCGAAACAGACCATAGATATTTTAGGCATACTGGAAGAAAAAACCCGAGGGAATTTGACAAAGGATGAAGAGGCCATGCTGAAAAATATTCTATATGACCTGAGGATGATATATATAAAAGAAAAGGGATAATCCGGACATGTCATGAGGATTCTCTCTCCTGCTAAAATAAACCTGTTTCTTAAAATTACAGGAAAACGACCCGACGGCTACCATGATCTGGTCAGCCTGATGTGCTGTGTCGGACTTTACGATACGGTTTCACTTACCTTTGGCGTTAAGGAGACTTCCGTCTCCTGCAGCCATCCGGACGTTCCGGAAGATGAAACAAATCTTGCCTTTGCCGCTGCATCTCTTTTTTTTAACACCCTGAATATAAATGAAAGCGTAAAAATTTCCATAGAAAAACAAATACCGGTTGCAGCCGGTCTTGGAGGGGGAAGCAGCAATGCTGCTACTGTTTTTTTGGGGTTGAATCGCCATTACGGCTATCCATTTTTCCCGGACAAACTCATATCCATGGGGCTTTCAATCGGGGCAGATGTGCCCTTTTTTATTTTCCGGAAACCGGCAATAGTATCCGGTATCGGTGACAAGCTCAAAGCTTATCAAGGGGTTGAAAGTTTTAAGATATTATTGGTTTTTCCCGGTTTTAGCATTTCAACGGACAAGGTTTATAAAAATCTTAATTTGGGATTGACAAACTGCAAAAAAAAACTTAGAAGTTTCTTTTTGAACAAGCAGAGCTTTGATCCGGGATGCCATTTATGCAATGATCTTGAAACCACTGCGGCATCAATGTATCCGGGCATATTTACAGTTAAAGAGGCTCTTTTAAGACATGGCGCATTGGGAGCTCTCATGTCGGGCAGCGGATCCACGGTATTCGGCCTTTTTTCCGATTCGGATACAGCCTTTAAGGCAAATAACGCACTTGCAGAGAACGACGAGTGGAAGTTGTATCTTGTCGATATGATAACAAAGAAGACAGCAGACAAACCGGAACAGGGATAATTTGTCTTAATTATGGGGCGTAGTCAAGTGGTAAGACACAGGATTTTGGTTCCTGCATTCGGAGGTTCGAATCCTCCCGCCCCAGCCAGATTGCGTCAATGGTAAATGGTAATATAAATGAGTGATTTTGTAATATTTTCAGGAAATTCAAACCCGATTCTTTCCCAAAAAATATGTGAATATATCAATGTTCCTCTGGGAGGGGAAAAGGTAAAAAGATTCAGTGACGGTGAGATCCAAATCGAAATAGATGAAAACGTAAGATCAAAAGATGTTTTTGTAATTCAGTCAATCTGTTCCCCGGTCAATGAAAATCTGGTTGAACTTCTTCTGATGTTAGATGCCTTAAAGCGTGCTTCGGCAGACAGGATAACAGCGGTAATTCCCTATTACGGGTATGCACGGCAGGACCAGAAGGTAGCGCCGCGGGTTCCGATCAGCGCCAAACTGGTTGCGGATTTACTGACCGTGGCCGGTGCAACCCGGATCATTACAATGGATCTGCATTCCGGTCAGATTCAGGGGTTTTTCAACATTCCGGTGGACAATCTTTTTGCTGCTCCGGTTGTTATCGATTATATCAGAAAAAAATTTAATAATGACCTTGTGATCGTTTCTCCGGATGCGGGTGGGGTTGAAAGGGCCAGAGCCTTTGCAAAGCGTCTAAACGCCGGGCTTGCTATCATTGATAAGCGGAGAGACGCCCCCAACCAAGCCAAGGCCATGGCCGTGATCGGCGATGTTGCCGATAAAGTTGTGGTTATTCTTGATGATATGGTCGATACTTCCGGCACCCTTGTCGAAGCTGCCGGAGCTATCATGAAAAATGGTGCCAGGGAGGTCCATGCCAGCTGTAGTCATCCGGTTCTGTCCGGGCCGGCAATCGAACGGATTGAAGATTCGGACTTGAAAACCCTGGTTGTAACAGACACGATCCCTTTAAAGAAAAATGCTAACGCCTGTGATAAGATCAAGGTGCTTTCGATTTCGGAACTAATTGGCGAGGCGATTATTCGCAGTTTTAAAGGAGATTCCGTAACTTCTCTTTTTGTATAAAAGTTAACCCGGATAAGCTTGCCCTCCTGCCAAGCGGAGTAAGGCGGACGGGCTGGCCTACGGCTCGGAGAGAACCAAAAATATTTGCCAAAAAGATACTAAGGCACAAAAGATATATTAATCATTCTTTTTTCGTGTCTTGGTGCCTTAGTGGCAGAATGGATAAAGTTTTTTCAGGAGGATTAATATATTTTGGAATTGATAGAATTAAAGACAAATATCAGAACCACCACAGGCAACGGCCCTGCACGCAGACTCAGACAAAAAGGGCAGATACCTGCCGTGCTTTACGGCCCGGGAACAGAATCCGTTCCGCTTTCCGTGAATATAAGCGATATCGACAGGGTTTTGAAGAAGGGGTGGATCGGCCAGCTCCTTTTAAACCTTGTTATTCAAAATAATGGAGAAACATCCACCAAGACAGCGATGGTAAAGGAGCTGCAACTCCATCCGGTTTCACGTAATTTCCTGCACATCGATTTCTATGAGGTTGCAATGGATCGTAAGATCATGGTGAACGTTCCTGTAATGACAATCGGTAAGGCAAAGGGCGTCGAGGTTGGGGGCATACTGCAGATTGTCAGACGTGAACTGGAAGTTCAGTGCTTGCCCCTGGATGTCCCGGAGTCCATTGAGATCGATATTACGGATCTTGATATTGGAGATTCGATCCATGTGGGCGATATTATCCGGCAAAGTGAAATTGAGTTTTTGGGTGATAAAAATTTTACAGTAGTAACCATAGTCACCCCCAAGATAGAAGAAGAGGAAGAACCCGTAGAAGAAGAGGAAGAGGAGGGTGAAGCGGCCATTGCTGAAGAAGGTGAAGAAAAACCTGAATCCGGTGATGAAAAATAGTGTAACGGACTTTATTTATGCCGCAAAAACGCGTACGCTTGGTGGTCGGGCTCGGCAATCCGGGTAATACTTATAAAAGGACCCGGCATAATGTTGGATTTATGGTGGTGGATCAAGTCGCAGAAGCTTTTTCTATCGCTCTTGTAAAACAAAAATTTGACACCATTTTCGAACGAGGATCCATAGACGGTGTTTCGGTTATCCTGGCAAAACCCATGGCCTTTATGAACAGAAGCGGGCCGCAGGTTCAGAAAATTGCAAGATATTACAGGATATTAAGCGAGGACATGTTGATCGTTCACGATGACATAGACCTTGCTTTTGGAAGAATAAAAATAAAGGCGAAAGGAGGGGATGGGGGTCATAAAGGTGTAAGATCAATAATAGATGCCTTTGGCGGAGGTAATTTTGTACGTCTTCGTATAGGCGTCGGGCGGCCCGAGGCCGGGATTAGCGCTGCTGATCATGTTCTGGGAAAATTTTCTTTAAAAGAAAAAAAAGTTCTACACCGGATCATTGCAGAGGCCCGGGATGCCGTAGTTACAATCCTTTGTAAAGGTGCAAAGGAAGGGATGGACAGGTTCAACGATAAAAGAATTGTAATTTCAAGTTAACTATTCAGATGGAGGGAAAGAATGGAAGCTGTATTGAACAATTTACCGTTGTTTTGCGCTCTGGTTGGTGCTTTTGGAGTGCTTTTTGCGATTTCTCTGGCCGCAGTTGTCAAAAAAGCGCCTGCCGGAGATGAAAAGATGCAAGAGATTGCTACCGCTATTCAAGAAGGCGCTATTGCATATTTAAACCGCCAGCTTAAAAGTATGGGTATTGCCGGTATCATTATTTTCATTATAATCTTTGTCACCCTTGGCGCAAAGACCGCCATTGGATTTTTGATCGGTGCTGTAGCATCGTTCATGGCTGGATATATCGGAATGCGGGTATCGGTTATCGCCAATGTAAGGACCGCAGAAGCCGCCAAAAAAGGGCTTGGGCCCGGTCTGACTCTGGCCTTCAAGGGCGGTGCTGTTACAGGTATGTTGGTGGCCGGATTGGCTTTAGCCGCCGTAGCCGGGTTTTATGCCGCAACCCATGACATTATAGCCCTTGTGGCCTTGGGTTTTGGCGGCAGCCTGATTTCGATTTTCGCACGGCTGGGCGGCGGGATCTTTACAAAGGGAGCTGATGTGGGAGCTGACCTGGTAGGTAAGGTTGAAGCGGGTATCCCCGAGGACGACCCCAGAAACCCGGCTACTATTGCCGACAATGTGGGTGACAATGTGGGTGACTGTGCGGGTATGGCAGCCGACCTTTTTGAGACATACGCGGTTACGGCCGTAGCCGCCATGCTTATCGGTCATCTTCTTTTTCCCAAAAGTCAAATTGTGGTCGAATTCCCGCTGGTGCTCGGCGCTATCTCAATTGTCGCTTCTGCGATCGCTGTTTTCTTTGTTAGACTCGGAAAGAATGAATACATCATGGGCGCACTGTACAAGGGGATGTTCGGCGCTGCCATCCTGGCAGCAGTTGCATTCTACTATGCCTGCAACAAATTCATGGGTGGGTTGGGTGACATTTCCGCCATGAACATTTACTATTGCACACTTATCGGACTTATTCTTACCGTTGTAATCGTTATCATTACAGAATACTACACAGGCATTTACGGACCGGTTAAAGGGATTGCCCAAGCATCTACAACAGGGCACGGCACAAATATAATTGCCGGTCTGGCCGTGAGTATGCAGGCCACGGCTGCTCCGGTTCTTACCATCTGCCTGGCAATTTTTTTGTCATATCACTTTGCAGGCCTTTATGGAATTGCCATGGCGGCCATGTCCATGCTTTCCATGACCGGTATGGTGATTGCCATTGACGCTTACGGTCCCATTACCGATAATGCCGGCGGAATTGCTGAAATGGCTGGAATGGATGAAAGCGTCCGGGCGATCACAGATCCTCTGGATGCGGTCGGAAACACCACCAAGGCCGTGACCAAGGGGTATGCCATCGGTTCTGCCGGTCTGGCGGCTCTGGTTCTGTTTGCAGCCTATGTGCAGGAATTTGCCATGCACGCCGAAGGGGGTGCTGCTGCCTTGAGATTCGATCTGTCCGATGTAAACGTTATCATCGGTCTTTTTATCGGCGGTCTTTTGCCGTTCCTGTTTGCTTCCATTGCCATGAAGGCGGTGGGCAATGCCGGTGGGGCAGTGGTTGAAGAGGTGCGCCGCCAGTTCCGCGAAATTCCGGGCATCATGGAAGGCACTGCCAAACCCGATTATGGCGCCTGTGTTGACATCGTCACCAAGTTTGCCCTAAGTGAAATGATTGTTCCCGCGCTTCTTCCGGTAGTGACTCCAATTATTGTCGGTTTATTGCTGGGCAAGATCGCTCTGGGCGGGGTTCTGATCGGGAGTATCATTACCGGTGTTTTTCTTGCCCTTTCCATGACCACGGGTGGTGCTGCCTGGGACAATGCAAAAAAATACATCGAAGACGGCCATCTGGGCGGCAAAGGCAGCGATACCCACAAAGCAGCCGTTACCGGTGACACGGTTGGCGATCCTTACAAGGATACCGCAGGACCGGCCATTAACCCGATGATCAAAATACTGAATGTTGTTGCATTGTTGATGGTACCATTTTTGCTGTAATAAAACATTCATAAAACTTATTTAAATAAAAAAGGATCGGCGTAATCTGCGTCGGTCCTTTTTTATTGATTGTTCGTTGATTATATGGTACAAGAGTAATTAAAGATTAAAGATTGTTGAATGACAAGCGACCAATTACAAAGAGACCGGTGTTAAAATGAGTATGAAAAAGGATAACGAACAGACAAACGCATCTAAGCCAAAAGTGAGGGAATTTAAAGCCGGGGATCTTGCGGTTTACCCGGCACATGGTGTCGGGAAAATTAATTCCATTGAGAGCAAGATCGTTAACGGTGAAGAACATGATTTTTATATGATGAAGATCCTCGAAAACCAAATGACGATCATGATTCCCACATGGAATGTTGAACAGGTCGGTCTGAGGGATGTGATCGACGAAAGAGAGATTTCCAAAGTATACGAAGTCATGAAAAAAAGGGAGGAGTCTCCTGGTGATACCCAGACCTGGAACCGAAGGTACAGGGAATACATGGAAAAGATCAAAACCGGTTCACTTTATGATGTTGCTGAGGTCTACAGGGATCTTTCTCTACTAAAATTAACAAAGGATCTTTCCTTTGGTGAACGTAAGCTTTATGATACTGCCCAAACACTGCTGGTCACGGAGCTTGCCACGGCCAGAAATACCGATGAACAGACGATTATTTCAGAGATGGAGTCGCTTTTCCCTTCAAAAAAACCCGAAAGTGAAGATAATTCAGATAATTCCGAATAACAACCCTGCTTTTTAAAATATGCACGACCCAGGTGCCTTTACAATTCTTGTTGATGTATCTGATTCGGGAAAACGCCTGGATCTGTTAGTCGCCTCACGCATTTCCGGCTGTTCCCGTTCTGTTGCGGCAAGCCTGATTCGCAATGGAAAAATTCGGGTTCAGGGAAGTGCAAAAAAGCCCGGATATCGGGCAAGGACAGGTGATGAGATTTGTGGCGCCATTCCATCCCCCAAACCGGTATTGTTTAAACCCGAGCCTATCCCGATAGACATACTGTATGAAGATGATGACATTATCGTGATAAACAAACCACCGGGGATTGTGGTTCACCCTGCGCCGGGCCACTATAGCGGCACTTTAGTGAATGCACTTCTTTATCATTGCCCGGGGCTTGAAGGGATAGGCGGAGAAATAAGGCCGGGGATTGTGCACAGACTGGATAAGGACACATCCGGTGTGATGGTGGTTGCTAAAAATTCTGCGGCACATCAAAACCTGGCTCTGCAGTTTAAATCGAGAAGCATTAAAAAGAAGTACCTGGCCCTTGTGTACGGCAGGATGGAATCTGATTCAGGCAGGGTTTCACTTCCCATCGGCCGGCATCCTGTTGATAGAAAAAAGATGTCGACACATAGCCGAAAAAGTCGCATGGCCGAAACAACCTGGCGAGTCAAGGAACGTTTTGCCCAGGTCACCCTGGTTGAGCTTGGTCTCACAACAGGGCGAACTCATCAGATCAGGGTACACTGTGCCGCCATCAAACATCCGGTTGTCGGTGATTTGGTCTACGGCGGTCGTAAGGCTGGAAAAAGTATTGCATATGATCTGCTTAGATCCGTTCCACGCCAGATGCTCCATGCCTGGCGACTCCAATTCACCCACCCGAAAAACCAAAAGACACTTTGTTTTGAAGCCCCCATCCTCCCAGACATGGAGGGCATTCTTGAAAAATTATAACCGAATTTATCCTTTAATTTCAAAGAAGGCTTTTATCTTTTCAACCACATATGCCAACTGGTCATCCGAAAGCTCAGGATAAATGGGAAGGGCCAGGGTATGCAAGGCCGCATGCTCGGCCACGGGGAAATCACCCTTTTTGTAGTTTAGATCCAAAAAACATTCCTGAAGGTGCATGGGAATCGGATAGTAAATTTCAGTCCCTACCCCCAGTTCATTTAAAAACAGGCGAAGGTCGTCCCTTTTATCCGTTACACATATTACAAACTGGTTGTATATGTGACGGTCTTCCTTTTCAACCGGAAGCTTAATCACATCATCGATTCCCGAACCTGCAAAAAGTTCTCTGTATTTACGTGCGTTCTCCTGGCGGGCTTTTGTCCATTTGTCAAGGTGTTTCAGTTTTACGGAAACAACCGCGGCTTGGAACGCGTCCAGTCTGAAGTTACCGCCGGCCAATTTATGATAATACTTTGGATGGGAACCATGAACCCGAAGAACGCGCAATTTTTCATAAAGTTCATCGGAATCGGTTGTGACCATGCCCCCGTCTCCAAAAGCACCCAGGTTTTTGGATGGAAAAAAAGAGAAGCAGCCAAAATCGCCCATTGATCCTGCCCGCTGACCCCTGTATTCCGCTCCGATGGCCTGTGCGGCATCTTCAATAACAAAAAGATTGTATTCCTTGGCAATTTTTAAGATCGGATCCATATCCGCACATTGGCCATACAGATGGACAGGTATGACAGCCCGAATCCTTGTCAGCTCGTTGTCTGTCATGGAAGCAATTACACTTTCCAGGCTTTCGGCTGACATATTATACGTTTCAGGGTCAATATCGACAAAAATTGGACTGGCGCCGGTACGAAATATGGACCCTGCAGTAGCGAAAAAGGTATAAGGCGTTGTTATAACCGTGTGTTGAGAGGCGATATCCGCTGCCATCAGCGAAATCAAGAGGGCGTCGGTTCCGGATGACACTCCCAAAGCATGCTTTGAAGAACAATAACCGGCAATATCCTTTTCAAGCGCCTCGACCCTTGGGCCCAGAATAAAATACTGGCTGTCAAAGATTTCCTCAGCAACCTTTAAAATCTCTTCCTTAATCGATTTATACTGTTCTTGTAAATCAAGCAGAGGTACTTTCATGGTGAATTATGTCTCCAGGCCTTTGAAAAATCTCCCATTTTGTGCTTTTTGTGGCAAAACTTTTCCATTGCAATATTTTTGGTTCTCTCCGAGCCGTAGGCTCTACCCTCCGGCCTGTAAGCCCTACGGGCTGAAAGCGGAGCCGGAGGCCGGCTTGTCGGGATTAGGTTTTAACCGGCGATACGGCAGGCCCGCAAGCTGTTTCTACAGCATTATAACCAAGAAATTGCTTAACCTCACGGGTCAACGGCAGACCGGCTCTTAATTTTATAGAGTTAGACAATGCAACAATTGTCTCTGTTTTATCAGGGTTGAGCAGGTGAATATATGCACGGCAGGAACCCGGATGGCTTTTTAAAATTTCCTTTAATTTAACAAGCAACTCTCTTTGTGTTCGGGTTATGTCCAGATTAAAATGCACACTTGCAGTCCATGTTTCTTCAGCCTTATCAATCGGTATGATCGTGTCTGCCAATATCTTTACCGAGTTTTCGTCCTTTTGCAGCTGTCCCTGGATAAGGATTGGGCGGTCATCGGTTAAAAGGTCAAGAACTTTTGCATAAAGTGAAGAAAAGACGGTAGCTTCAACAGATCCATGCAGGTCCTCCAGGGTAACAAAGGCCATTAAGCTCCCCTTTTTTTTGGTTTTTATGGTCTTTACCTTTCTGACTATTCCACCGATTCTTATGGTAGCACCATCTTTTTTCTCTTTGAGCAGAGCTGAGTTGGCATTGGTAAACTTCTCCAGAATATCTTCATGGCCGCTCAAAGGATGTCCGGTAATATAGAAACCCAGAGATTCCTTTTCAAGTGCTAAAAGCTGTTTTTCACTCCATTCATCGATTTCGGGCAGGGTGGGCAAGTTAATGGCCGGACTGCTTCCCGGCATGTCAAACAAACCCATCTGTGGATCCGATTTTTCTCTCTGAACCCGTTGTCCATAATCAAGGATGTCCTCCATGGATGCCGTCATCCGGGAGCGGTAATCTCCGGTGGAATCGAAGGCGCCGCATTTAATAAGGCTCTCTACAACGCGTTTGTTAACCTTTTTCAGGTCCACGCGTTCACAGAATTCAAAGAGCGAAGAAAATTTTCCTCCTTGGTTTCTGGCCGCGACGATAGATTCGATGGCGCTTTCACCGACGTTCTTAACCGCAACAAGTCCGAATCTTATTTTAGATCCGGTTACGGTAAATTCCTTGTTGCTTTCGTTGATATCCGGGGGGAGGACTTCAATACCGTGGCTTTTGCATTCGGAAATATATTTTACAACACCGTCGGTGGAATGCATTTCACTGGTAAGCAATGACGCCATAAACTCCACCGGGAAGTGAGCTTTTAGAAAAGCAGTCTGATATGCTATCATTGAATATGCGGCACTGTGAGACTTGTTAAATCCATATCCCCCGAATTTTTCCATTAAATAAAATATCTTTCCGGCTTTATCAGGTGGGATGCCGTTGTCCGCAGCTCCATGCATGAAACGCTCCCTGTGTTCGGCCAGAATCTCCGGAATTTTTTTACCCATGGCCTTTCGGAGATCATCAGCCTCGGCCATGGAATAATTTGCCAGATCCCCGGCAATCTTCATCACCTGCTCCTGGTAGACGACAACCCCGTAAGTCTCTTTTAAAATCGGTTCGAGCTGTGGCGCAAGGTACTCAACCGTTTTTTTACCGTGTTTTCTGGTCACAAAATCATCCACCATTCCGCTGTCAAGGGGACCGGGACGGTAAAGCGCAACCAGTGCGATGATATCATCAAAACTTTCCGGCTTCAATTTTACCAGCAGATCTTTCATGCCCGAACTTTCCAGCTGGAATACGCCGGTGGTTTCGCCGGATTCAAGCAGACCGTATGTGGCAGGATCGTTTAAATCAAGGTTTAAGAGATCAGGTGGTGTGCCGCCCTGTGTTTCGATAAGCTTAAGCGTATTTGCGATGACCGTCAGGTTGCGAAGCCCAAGAAAGTCAAACTTAATAAGTCCGATTTTCTCTACACATTTCATATCGAACTGGGTAACAACTTCGCCCTTTTTACCTTTGTATAGCGGCAGATATTCCACCAGAGGCTTGTCTGCGATTACAACACCGGCAGCATGCGTTGAGGCATGCCGCGGGAGTCCTTCCAGGATACGGCAGATGTTGATAAGATCGGCGACCTCGGGTTTCTTTTTCGCCAAATCCTTAAGCCGAGGTTCCTGTTCAAGCGCAGCGTCAAGACTTATGTTCAAGACATCGGGTACCATTTTGGCAATAGCGTCCACCTCGTAAAGGGGTATATCTAACGCCCGGCCCACATCACGAATTACGGCCCGGGTTTTCAGTTTTCCGAATGTGATAATCTGGGCAACAAAATCGCCACCCCCGTATTTTTCCACCACGTACTTGAAGACTTCTTCCCTGCCGTTTATACAAAAGTCGACATCAATGTCCGGCATGCTTTTGCGAGCCGGGTTTAAAAAGCGTTCAAAGATAAGACCGTGTTCAATGGGATCAATGTCTGTGATTCCAAGGGAATAAGCAACGAGGCTCCCTGCCGCAGACCCCCTTCCGGGTCCCACAGGAATATTGTTTTCTTTGGCATATCGGATAAAATCAGCAACAATTAAAAAATACCCCGGAAACCCCATGGAATTGATGACGGCAATCTCCCTTTCGATACGGTCAACATAAAGCTTTTTATCAACATCGGGATTTTTTGTCTTTATTCGCTTGAATATGGACTTAAACCCATCCCTTACCTTTTGTTCAAAAAGCTCATCTACTGTCTGTATGGATGAGGTTTCAAATTTCGGGAAGTGATACGAGTTATAGTCGAATCCTATATTACAGCGCCTAGCGATATCCACGGTATTTCCAAGAGCACCCGGATAATCTTTGAACGCTGAATACATTTCGGCTTTTGATTTTAAATAGAGCTGATCGGTTCTAAATTGTAGTCTGTCCGTGTCATGAACGGTCTTTCCTGTCTGGATGCACAAAAGCACATCATGAGCACGAACATCTTCTTTATCCAGGTAATGACAATCGTTGCTGGCAACCAAAGGAATGGAAAGCCTCTTGCTCATATCCAAAAGGGCCTGGTTCACTTTTTCCTGTATATCTATACCGTTATTTTGAACTTCCAGGAAAAAATTCCCCTCGCCGAAGACGTCAATGTAAAAGCGTGCGACTTGGTCAGCCTTATCTATTCGGTTTTCCTGAATCAGTCTGGGGATTTCACCGCGCAAACACCCTGAAAATCCGATAAGCCCCTTAATATATTGTTTTAGAACTTCCTTGTCGATGCGGGGTTTGTAATAAAATCCCTGAAGCTGGGCAATGGTGGCCAGTTTGCAAAGATTCCGGTATCCTTCCTGATTTTCAGCCAGAAGGATCAAATGGGAAAGGCCCCTTTTATCGAGTGAAGTTTTTTCCGTAAGACGTCGCGGTGCCATATAGCATTCGCACCCGATAATCGGTTTTATTCCGGCCTTATTCGCCTTTTCATAAAACGTCATGGCTCCGAACATGGTCCCATGATCAGTGATCGCTACGGCGTCCATGTCAAAATCTGCGACACGCTTTAAAAGCGGATCAATCCTTATGGCTCCGTCAAGAAGACTGTACTGGGTATGAACGTGAAGGTGTACAAAATTAGATGGAGTCTCTGTCATTGTTTATTTATTTGTTTTTTGGGATTTGTTATTTGGAATTTCAATAAGTCAATGAACTTTCAATAAAGCAAATCCCCTCTGGGGATAACCAAAGCCTGGTCCTTTAGGCCCGGATCTTTACTCCACATTTTGGGAACTAGTCCAGACGATAATTCGGCGCCTCTTTGGTAATAATCACGTCATGGACATGGCTTTCACGCATGCCGGCCGCGCTGATCTTTATGAAGCGTGCTTTTTCCCTGAGTTCATCAAGTGTTCGGCACCCCACATATCCCATTCCTGCCTTTAGCCCGCCAATAAGCTGGAAAATATTATCGGAAAGGCTTCCTCTATAAGGCACACGGCCCACAATACCTTCCGGAACCAGTTTGTCGCCGTAAACATCTTCACCCTGATAGTACCTGTCCTTGCTTCCTTTTCTCATGGCTTCTATGGACCCCATTCCCCGGTAAGCCTTGTAGCTGCGACCCTGGTAAATAACCAACTCACCCGGACTCTCCTCGGTTCCTGCTAGAAGACCGCCAATCATAATCACATGAGCTCCTGCGGCCACGGCTTTTGTAATATCACCCGAAAATTTAATGCCGCCGTCAGCAATCAGGGGAACACCTGTTTTGCTATATACCGACTTGCAGTTCATGATTGCGGTGATTTGAGGCACACCAACACCTGCAACAACACGAGTTGTACAGATGGAACCGGGTCCAATTCCGATCTTAACTCCGTCCACACCGGCCTTAACAAGGGCTTCAGCTCCCTTTGCCGTACCCACATTTCCGGCGATCAACTCAATTTTCTTGAAATTATTTTTCAAAATTTCTACAGCATCAAGTACGTTTTTTGAATGTCCGTGAGAAGTATCGATTAAGATAATATCAGCTCCCACCTTCAGAAGCGCCTCTGTACGTTCTTCCATGTCAACTCCGACGCCTATGGCTGCTCCGACTCTGAGTCTGCCCATATGGTCCTTACAGGCATTGGGGTATTTTTTTATCTTTTCGATATCTTTTATGGTTATCATTCCGATCAGCATCCCCGCTGAATTGACAACAAGAAGCTTTTCTATCCTGTGTTCATGCAGGAGTTTTTTTGAGTCTTCCAGTGTAATTCCTTCTGAAACAGTAATCAGATTGTCTTTGGTCATGACTTCAGAAACTTTCTTTTCAAGATTTGTTTCAAATCTTAGATCCCTGTTTGTCACAATGCCTACCAGTCGATTTCCTATTGTAACCGGAACTCCGGAAATGCGATATTTTTCCATGAGTTTCAATACTTCATGAACCGGCTGTTCCGGATTAATGGTTACCGGATCGACGATCATGCCGCTTTCCGATTTTTTAACCCGGTCAACCTCAACAACCTGATTATTTATACTCATGTTTCGGTGTATAAAACCGATCCCGCCTTCACGGGCCATACTTATGGCGGTGTCAGCCTCTGTTACCGTATCCATGGCAGCACTGACTATGGGAATGTTCAGCGTAATGTTTCTTGTCAACCGGGTACGGGTATCAACATCCCTCGGTAGAACATCAGAAAAACCCGGCACCAATAAAACATCGTCAAAAGAAAAAGCCTCCTCAAGGTGTTCTTTTTTCATAAGTTCCTCCAGGAAGGATTTTGTTGATTTATCTTGTTCGTCCAAAACTCAGAGGCCGATCCATGGGAACATATTTCTGAGAATCCCTCGTGTATTTTTTCAAAACCGAATAACAAATGGAACTGTCTTTTGCAATCTTTATTCGCCCGAATTTTTTACAAGTCGCCTTGACATTGCGTTAATACACGTAATAGATAACTGTCATGCTTATTAAAATAAACCCCAAAAATCCCCAGGGACGACTTATCACAAAGGTTGTCGAGATCCTTAAAAAAGGGGGTATTATCGCCTATCCAACCGACACCTATTACGGAATCGGATGCGATATTATGAATAAAAAGGCGATTGAGAAGATTTACCAGTTAAAACAGCGCGATAAAATAAAGCCCTTTAGCTTTATTTGCTCGGGACTCAAAAATATCAGCCATTATGCCAAAGTCTCAAATTATGCATATAAAACCATGAAACGACTTTTGCCGGGCCCTTATACATTCGTTCTGGAAGGATCCAAGCTGGTTCCCAAAATCATGCTGACCAAGCGGAGAACCGCCGGAATACGTATGCCGGATCATCCAATTTGCCTTGAACTTGTTGAAATGCTGGGGAATCCCATTATCACCACGAGTGCCACAATTCCTGATGGCACCAATTTTTTCGACCCATCCCTTATTCATGATTTTTTTCATCCCAGAATAGATGTGATAATTGACGGTGGACCTGTCCCGGGCCACCCTTCAAGCGTCATATCTTTAATTAACGACATGCCTGAGGTTATCCGCAAAGGGCGGGGGGACATAACTGTTTTTGAGTAACAAATGAGACTTCCTGCAGCAAATATTGGGGGTTCTGGGTTCAAGCAGGGTAAACGCATTTGATTTCGGTGCAGCGTAGCGACGGCTTGTTTCTCTTGGAAACCGACTGACTGTTTGAAGGGCTTTAGCACGCGTTAGCCCGAACCGAATTAAATTATGATTTAAAAAATCAATGGGATAATTTAGCGACAAATTGTTATTAATAACTCTGGCGCGGCTCGGGCTTACGGGTGCTTAAGCACTAGTTTCAGTCGGTTGGAAAGAGATACACGCCGTCGTGGAGCATTCTGCCCGTATTGAGATTCAAATGCGTTTGCCCTGAGGGTTAAAGGTCTTTTTCCGGTGCATATAAATAATCTGCAGACAAAGATGGATCTGCGATTCGATTTAATAACGCTTTAGCAGATGAATCCGTAATATATTTTATAAGTGAAAATTTTTTCTCCCGGGCATAGACCGTAGAAATTTTTCCTTTAATACCACCCAGACGACCGGCCCATTCAACGGCATCTTCCAAATTTCCGATCCGGTCTACCAGACCCAGTTCTTTTGATTCTTCTCCAGTAAAGATACGACCGTCAGCAAGCGATTTCACCTTGGCCTTATCCATCTTCCTGCCTTCAACAATATCTTGAATAAATTGCCTGTGAATTTTTCTCGCAAACTCTTTAAGAAATCTCTTTTCTTCAGGCTTCATCTTTCGAACCGGAGATCCCATATCCTTGTATTCGCCACTTTTGATCACAATGGGAACCAATCCGATTTTACTGAGCAACTCCTGATAATTCGTAAAGCCCATGATAACGCCGATGCTGCCCGTTATTGTCCCTGGATTGGCAACAATTCCGTCTGTCCCTGCAGCAATGTAATATCCTCCGGAAGCAGCAATTGAACCCATGGAAGCCACAACTTTTTTTGATTTTGAAGTCTTTCTGATCTCCCTGAAAATTTCCTGTGAAGGACCAACGGCGCCCCCCGGAGAATCGATACGGACCACGATCGCTTTGATAGAGTTATCCTCCCGGAACCGCTTTAGGCTCTGGAGTGCTTTTTTAGAATCTATAATAATACCTTTGATCTCTATGATTCCGACTTTCTCTCCGAATTCAAATTCAGCATCCCTTGTGCCAAGGACAATCAGAAACGTCATCACTATCATTGCTGTCGCAACAACAGATGAAAAAGTCAGTATAAAAAAAAGATATGGATGCCTACGAGAAAACATGGGTTTCTATTTATCAATGGTTAACGTTAAATATCATCATTCATTTTTTCCTGAAGGTTTTCACGTAAAATTTCTCCGAAGGTTGACGTCGCGGGTCCCACGTTATTGACATACTCGGTCAGCAAGCTCTGTTCATCCTCAATTTCAAGCCGCTTGATCGAAAGGCCGATCCGTCTTTCCACGCCGTTGATATTCATAACTTTGGCGGTGATGACATCGCCGATGTTAAATTTGCCGACGGGGGTTTTTACCTTTTCCTTACTGATTTCAGACACATGAACAAGTCCTTCTATACCTTCTTCGAGTTCCACAAACACCCCGAAATCTGTAAGGTTCGTCACCGTACCTGTTATCTCTTTCCCCACCTCATACCGTTCGTCCACAGTTTTCCATGGGTCCGTCTGCAACTGTTTTACCCCGAGAGAAAACCGTTCTTGATCTTTCTCAATATCAAGAACTATGGCCTGAATCACATCATTTTTCTTATATAACTCCGATGGATGTTTTATCCGTTTTGTCCAGGAAATATCCGAAATATGAACAAGGCCATCGATTCCTTCACCGATACCGATAAAAAGACCGAAGTCGGTGATATTCTTGATTTTACCTTCAATAGTTGTACCTACAGGATATTTTTCACTAATGACGTCCCACGGATTCGGAACAACCTGCTTCATGCCAAGAGAAATCCGTCTGTTTTCAGGCCTGATATCAAGCACCACAGCCTCAACTTCCTCACCCACAGAAACCACCTTGGAAGGATGACGAATTTTTCGGGTCCACGACATTTCAGAAACGTGAATTAGCCCTTCAATACCTTCTTCCAATTCAACAAATGCGCCATAATCTGTCAGACTGACAACCTTTCCAATAATACGGGAACCTACGGGATACTGTTCTGAAGCGGTTATCCATGGGTCCTCGGTAAGTTGTTTCTTGCCCAATGAAACTCTCTCCTTTTCAAGGTCAAGATTAAGGACCTTTACGGTGATCTTATCACCAACTGAAAAGAGTTCCGAAGGGTGTTTAACTCGTCCCCATGAAATGTCTGTAATATGGAGCAGACCGTCCACACCGCCAAGATCAACAAATACACCATACTCCGTGATATTCTTTATGTCACCCTCAACAACTTTACCATCGTGGATGGAAGCTAACGTTGAAGCTCGGATAGCACTGCGCTCCTCTTCAAGAATAGCCCTTCTTGATAAAACGATATTGCTCCGTTTTCGGTTATATTTTAGGAGCTTGAAAGTAAATGTTTTTCCAACCATCTCATCAAGTTTGCGGATGGGACGCAAATCTGCCTGTGAACCGGGTAAAAAGGCCTGGACACCTATATCTACGGAAAAGCCGCCTTTGACACGATTTATAATAACGCCCTCAACCGTTCTCTCTTCATCGTAAGCTTTTTTAATCTCTTCCCATACCTTGACCTTGGCTGCCTTTTCTTTGGAAAGGACGACACGTTCTTCTTCTTCGTCCCACCATTCTACCATGACATCAACCGGATCACCGACATTGGCGTTTAAATTTCCATTTTCATCCATGAATTCTTGAGTGCGTATCTGTCCCTCTGATTTATACCCGATGTCAACCAACACATGGTCCTTATCAACTGAAATTATCCGGCCGGTAACAACCGCCCCTTCAGCAAAACGATTGAAGCTTTCTTCGTACATATCCATCAAACTTTCCATGTCGTCAGCAGGTTTTTGACCTTTTTCCGGGCTGACATTCGGTTCTTGAACAGATTTTGATCCCTCACTCGGTTTCTGAACAGATGCTGAACGGTCATCTGTTTCCCGTACTTCCACCGGTGTCTCATCTGTTTCCCTGACTTCCACCGGCGTCTCATCTGTTTCCCGTACTTCCACCGGCGTCTCATCTGTTTCCCGTACTTCCACCGGACCGTTATTCTCATTTTGCACATCATCGGACAATACATCTTCAACAGACGTATCGGTTTTCAATACTTCTTTTTCCTCAATACCCGCTTCGTCTGATTGTCTATCGGCAGAGTCATCAGACAAAGCGTTTAAGCTTGAATCTTTGGTTGAATCGTTTTTTTCAAAATTTTCCATTAAACAAAATACCCCCTAGTCCAATTTATTTGGCTATAATCTCTAAAATATAGCATAACCAATTTTGATATCAGAGTAATTATTAAAAAACAATGATTATTTTATTCCCAATAACATTCATCATCCGATCAACAACATCTTGTGCAGAAAGATGGGTGGAATCTATTATAACAGCATCTTTTGCGGGCCTTAAGGGTGCCAAATCCCTGGCACTGTCATTTTTGTCCCGGCGTTTGATATCTTTTTCAACGTCCTGTAATGTTTGAGAGGTTTCCGATTTAAATTCTTGGTATCGTCTTAGCGACCTGGTTTTGTGTGATGCATCCAGATAAAACTTCACATCAGCATCAGGGAATACTACAGTACCCATGTCGCGGCCCTCAAACACAACGCCTTTCTCCCTGCCCAGTTCTCTCTGCAATTCAAAAAAGAAATTTCTTACAACCGGTCTTGCAGAAGCCGCCGAGGCAAACATCGATATTTCAGACGTCCGGATTTTATCTGTGATATCCGTATCATTTGATATCAGGCGCAACCCTTTTTCTCCGTAAACAAATTTCATTTTCAGGGAGCTTAAAACATTTTCAAGACCGGTATCGTCATCGGGATTTAGACCCGCTGATATCGCCTCCAGGGCCACACCTCTGTAAAGAGCACCTGTATCAATATACTTGTAACCCAAACGACCCGCCAGTATCCTGCTTACCGTTGTCTTGCCCGCCCCTGACGGACCATCTATTGTGATAATTAGACGCTTCAAAAAAATATTTTATTTTGCTCTGAAAAATCTGGTCCTTTGGGCCAGGATTTTTACTCATTTTAGGATCTTCTCAAGAGCCTTGATAAACCTGACATTCTCTTCATGAAGTCCGGCATTGATTCTGATATAATTAGGATAACCATACGATCTCATTGACCTTACAATAACCCCTTGCCTGAGCATCCCTTCATAAATTTCATCGGCGTCTTTGCAAACGTCTATCAGGATAAAATTCGTCTGTGTTGGAAAATATTTTACTCCCAGCCTGTCCAGCGAATCATATAAAAAATCGAGACCTTGATGAATGAGCGTTATGACCTTTTCAAAAAAAACAGTGTCTTCAAGGGCTGCGCAGGCACCGGCTTGAGCCAGGGAATTGGTATTGAACGGTAGTCTGATCCTGTTCAACAGACTTGCTATTTCATCCGGCATAACGCCATATCCGATACGAAGCCCGGCCAGACCATAAGCTTTGGAAAAGGTCCGAAGCGTAACCAAAGGTCTGACGTTATCAAGATATTCAATGCTTTTCGCACAGTTTTGATCCCGAACAAATTCAATATACGCCTCATCCACCACCACAATCACTTCCGGTGGAATCTTTTTCAGAAAATTTTCAAAATCTTTTTTTAAAACAATCGTTCCGGTGGGATTGTTGGGATTGCACAGGAAAACCATTCGGGTTCTTGATGTAATCTTTTCTTTTATTCCTTCCAGATCGATTGAAAGCGACTTTAAGGAAACAAATACCGGTGTTGCACCGGCGCTACGAACTATTATTTCATACATTAGAAAGGAAGGATATGGAATAATGGCTTCATCACCCGGCTGAAGCAATCCGCAGGCAAGCATACCTATAATTTCATCGGAACCGTTTCCTAAAACAACGTTCTTCGTGGATACACCCAGATGTTCAGAAATTTTTTGAATAAAATCATGACTGCTTCCGTCAGGATACCGGTTCAGTTTTCCAATAGCGTTTTTGATGGCCTTAACCGCCATGGGAGACGGACCCAGAGGATTTTCATTAGAGGCGAGTTTTATGGAATCAACGATACCATATTCCCTTTCAAGCTCTTCCAAAGGTTTTCCGGGGGTATACGGTTTTATTGATAAAATATAATCTGGAATAGATAACTTCATATTTAGGCGCTTAGTAATTATTTTTGTGTTTTTTGTGGCAAAAAATTGCTTAGACAATTAAGTGTGAAGTGATCTAACGTGCCTAAAATTAAGGAATACTGCTAATTTGTATAAAAGTCGGAGCAAGGCGACTCCTTAATTTTAGTTTACTTCAAACTTTAGCTTACTTCAAACTTTAGCTCACTTGTAACTTCTCCGGTTTATCCGGGTTACGGGTTTTGAAATTCACTTAATTTGAGCAACTTTTTTTCCTTCTTCAAGAGCCGCCATATTTATGGGAATAAGCTTTTCTTTTGAAGAAAATTTTTCTTTTACGCAGTGTCGTACTAATCCAAAATCGACAATTTTGCTGCGGGCAACAAAAGCGCCAAGTGCCACAATATTGGCCACCTTTATGCTACCCAGGTCTTTTGCAATATCATTGGCCGGCACCAGAAGTTCGTCAACATCATCGCGGTCTGAGCCAATGTGGATTAATGAACTATTGATAACCACAACACCGTTTGGCTTTACCATGGGTGCAAATTTTTCCAAAGAAGGACGATTCATGGCCACCAGATGCATAGGGTTCCTGATAATCGGAGAGCCTATGAGCCTGTCGCTGATAACCACCAGACAATATGCGGTTCCGCCACGCATCTCCGGACCATAAGAAGGAACCCACGCCACCTCGTAACCTTCTTCCATTGCAGTGTGTGCTAGTATATTCCCTATCAACAGAATGCCCTGACCCCCAAAACCGGCAAACATCACTTCACGTTGCATTCAGTCCTCCTCGATCTCATCAGGTGTTTTGTATTCGCCCAGCTTGAAATAGGGAAGCATGTTGTCCTCGGCCCACTTTATGGATTCCACCGGGGTAAGTCCCCAGTTGGTAGGGCATGTGCTTACCATCTCCACCAGGCTGAAACATCGGCCTTCCATTTGATACTGGAAGGCTTTTTTGATGGCTTTCTTGGCCCTGACAACGTACTTTGGCTTTAGTACGGTCTGTCTCGCAACATATGCAGGCGTTTCTAAAGCAGATATCAGTTCGGCTATTTTAACCGGCATGCCGACTTCTTCAACATTACGTCCCGCAGGAGAGGTCGTAGTGCGCTGGCCCTGCAATGTTGTCGGCGCCATCTGGCCCCCGGTCATACCATATACCGTGTTGTTAACAAAGATTGTCGTAAACTTTTCTCCCCGGTTGGCAGCATGTATAATTTCTCCCATTCCGATGCTTGCCAGATCACCGTCACCCTGATAGGTAAAAACGATCAGGTCAGGCCGAACCCTTTTTATTCCTGTGGCCACTGCCGGCGCCCGACCATGGGCTGCCTCCTGGAAATCGAAGGTAAAATAGTTATAAGCCAAAACCGCACACCCCACAGGTGAAATACCGACAGTCCGGCCCCTGATCCCCAGTTCATCGATAACTTCGGCCACCAGGCGGTGAATAATACCGTGTGTGCAACCCGGGCAGTAATGAGTCGGCTGATCGGAAAGAGCTTCGGGTTTTTTAAATGTCTTCGCCATTATATCTGCTCCTCATGCGATATGTGACCGGTGGGTTGAGATCTCACATCACGCATTACACTTTAAAAAAAAGATTTGATTACCTCGATAACTTCTTCCGGCGTGGGTACATCACCGCCGGCTTTCCCATACCAGTGAACCGGGCGATTCCCTTGAACGCTCCGTTCCACATCTTCAACCATTTGCCCCATGTTCAACTCTAAAGTTATTACGATTTTGCAGCTTTCTTTTAAAGCGGCCTGCTTTATCGGCCCTTCGGGAAAGGGGAAGAGGGTCTGGGGTCTTATCATGGCCGTCTCAAAACCCTGGGCTTTTAAATTATCAATAACTGTTCTGCAAACTCTGCTCATGGTGCCAAAGCTGACGATAAGCGCCTGGTAATCCGTATCCATGTTATAAGATTCGTATCGAACCTCTTCTTGTTTCATGCGGTCATACTTTGCTTTTAAGACTAAATTATGTTCTTCCAGCAGTTCCGCATTTAAAAATAAAGATTTGACCAGATTTGGCTTGCTGCTTTTTCGAGTATCCATACCGTTTGTCGCCCAGTCATCCTTATTGCTCGGTTCGGTCCTGAGGTGCTCCGGAAATTCAACCGGTTCCATCATCTGTCCTATCAAACCGTCACCCAGAATCATCACAGGGTTTCGATATTTTTCCGCAAGAGGAAATGCCTTCATTACCATCTCAACAGCTTCCTGGACACTTGCCGGCGCCATGACAAGCAACCGGTAATCCCCATGCCCCCCCCCTTTGGTGGCCTGGAAATAATCTGCCTGGGAAGGAAGAATTCCACCCAGCCCGGGTCCGCCGCGGACAATGTTGACGAAAACAACCGGAAGCTGGGCAGATGAGATATAACTAATGGCTTCACTCATCAGGCTTATACCCGGGCTCGATGACGTGGTAAAAACCCGGGCGCCGCATCCCGCAGCACCAAAAAGCATGTTCCCGACGGCGATTTCGCTTTCGGCCTGTAAAAATACACCGCCCACTTCCGGCATGCGGCGGGAAAGGTATTCCGCTACTTCGGATTGAGGGGTAATGGGATAGGCAAAGTAATTAAGGCATCCAGCCCTGATTGCGGCCTCTCCAATCGCTTCATTTCCCTTCATTAATATTTTGCCCATGTTTTTCCTCCGTTTATTCTTGATCTGCTTTTTCTTCAACAACTTTGGTTATACTTATCGCTACATCAGGGCACATGATGCAGCATGTTGTACAGAAGATGCAGTCTTCAGGGCGTGCCTGATACGCAGGGAAATAACCCATAGAGTTAACTTGATCGGAAATTTCCAGAACATTTTTTGGGCATACGCTGACACATAGTCCGCATCCTTTGCATAGGTTATTGTTAATAGTATGTTTATATGCCATGTAATCTAACTCCTCATTAAAATTTAAAGACTTAAAGCTTAACCAGGATCAGCAGTAACCAAAAGGGCAGTGCTTAAAATATTTTTTACCAAAACAACGAAAATAATATCCAAGATAATAACTCGGACAAACTCCTCAACAGCTTATTTTTTCAACTGGACCGCCTTTTTCCACGGCGGAACAAGTTGTCTTTCTATAGGCAAAACCGGACAGGAAAAACGTTCAACATCCATTTCAGGCAAAAGTTCTGCCGACGCCGTGATAAACTCAAGGGTCAACCGGCTCTCGTCAGACAATGCTTTAACAAAATCATATCCCTTATATATATTTTCTACTGTGGTTTCATCTATCAAATTTGCATTGCCGACGATACCGTTTATGGACATCTTGGAAGCTTTTTCGATCTGGTCGCGCATTCTCAAACAGCCGGTCACCGTATCCGTAAAGGGGCGATAAGGATTCACAACCTGGAGCATATGCACATGCTTTTTCCGAAATGGATCTGCGAGGCTTGCGAGGACAGTGGCGCCTACATCATCGCCTCCTGCATCTATCAGTGTCAGTTGGCTCGGCCGGCGGATTAAACCGGCTATAACAGGGCTTACAATGGGTAGATCAGCCTGCAAATATTTTTCCGGGGGTAGAACCACCTCAATACCCAGTTCAGTAAGGGGGCCCCTTGCCTCCCGAGTTCTAAAGTAGGGATTAACAAGATCAAGATCCGCTATCCGAACATCTATACCCGAGCGCTTCCGATTTACAGCAAGGTTTATGGCAACTTCGGTCTTTCCGCTGCCGAAGTTGCCTACAATTATTACAATCCCTTTAATATGTTGCACTTTATTAAATCCGATCAAAATCCCTCAGCCAAAAAAATAGATGCTTTGTATTTTCATTTTGTATCGGTGTCAAGTTATAAAATCGTTTCGCGATTTTGTTCAACGAGATTGCACCGCTTAATCGAGGAAAATATGCTTTTGCCATATGAGATTCCCAAATGCGCCAACCTATGCATATGTCCTTATTTCGCTTGCCTTTATTAAAAGGCTTGTGTTAAAAACATTTTTGAAGGCAGTGTAAGTATAAGGACTTTTAACCTTGCCGTTTCGCACCCTGCCGGTCGAACATTTAATATAAAGGATGCAGCGCTGACATAGATCGGCATTCCTGTTTTTAGTAGATAATGGTAAATATTGCTGGTATAAAATGGAGCTTCAAGTCAGACAGAGAAAATCTTATTCCATTGCTAATCGTTGCTGTCCTAATCGGCATGCTAACCGGTGCTTTGGCGGTGGGTTTCCGATATCTGTTGTTAGTTGCTACCCGTATATGCTGGCAGAGTCCATTTGATATTATCGGGGCTGCTACAAACCTGTCGTGGTATATTGTCGTTTTGATTCCGGTATTAGGAGGTTTAGTCGTCGGCCCGATAATTTCCATTCTGGCTCCGGAAACCCGCGGCGCCGGCGTACCGGAAGTCATTAATGCCGTAGCTTCAAGACAGGGTATCATAAGGCACCGTACGACTTTCTATAAAATTATATCAACCGTGATTTCTATCGGTTCCGGCGCCTCTGTCGGCAGGGAAGGTCCCATTGTCCACATTGGATCATCGGTCGGTTCTTCTATTGCTCAGCTTATCAGGCTGCCTCCTGAATGGCGGTCCGTTTTTTTGGCGTGCGGTGCGGCAGCCGGGATTGCCGCTACTTTTAATGCGCCGATGGCAGGCATGTTGTTTGCCGTAGAAATTATCCTTGTAGATTTTGAGATCAGTTATCTAAGCCACATAGCAATTTCAGCAGTAACGGCAACCGTGGTTTCCCATCATTTTTTCGGAAACCTCCCTGCCTTCGATATACCTAATTACACACTGGTCAGTTACTGGGAGATTCCACTCTATTGCTTGCTCGGTATCCTGGCCGGCTTCGTGTCTATCACTTTCATCAAATCTATTTCTTATGTTGAAGACACCTTGAACAGGTTTAAAATCCCAGGCTATTTGCAACCGGCGATGGGAGGCTTATTGGTGGGGTTGATTGCCATAAACTATCCCCATGTCATCGGTGTAGGGTATCAGTTAATCAACCTGATTTTGACCGGAAAAATGGCTGTTAATATCATTGCATTCGTTTTTATTTTTAAACTTGCGGCCACCTCTTTTTCTGTTGGGGCTGGTTTTTCAGGAGGAATTTTCGCTCCTTCTCTTGTTTTAGGGGCGCTGCTGGGAGGTGTTTTTGGTGTTGCCGTAAATAGCTTATTTCCGAAATGGGTAGCAACCTACCCTGCTTATGGTCTGGTCGGTATGGGGGCTATACTCAGCGGTGCCACCATGGCGCCAATTACTGCTATTTTTACAATTTTTGAACTGACCTATAATTTCGAAATTATCCTTCCTTTGATGACAAGTTGTATTGCAAGTCTGATTATCGTCAAGAAATTTTACGGCAATTCCATCTATGAAACAAAATTGCTCAAAAAAGGAATAAAAATCGTCCGCGGCCACGATGTCAACCTGTTGCGGTCTATACCTGTTACTGAATATATGGAAAAAGAATATGAGAGCATCGGAGATAATACCGGTCTGGAGGAATTAATTATCAAGGCTCAAGAAAGCAGTTACCCTCACTTTGTCGTGTTAAATAATAAAGATGAGCTCGTAGGTATATTGTCTATGAGGGATTTGAAAAACTGTCTGTCTGACATGAATTATTTGTGTGAGCTTATTGTGGCAGCAGATATAATGAGCAAGAATGTTTACTGCCTTGTTCCAGACGACAACCTTGAGACCGCCTTCGAAGTGTTTGAGGGCAAACATATATCAACCCTTCCGGTAGTAGATTCCAGAAACAGAAAAAAGGTTCTTGGCATTTTGAAAAAGAGCAATTTAATCTTAGCTTATAATGAGAAAATTTTGAAAACTCATATTTTGCAAAGTCGGGACAAGTAAAAATCTTAGGCTTGCTTTGTTGGAATTTCAATGGGTTATGGAGTGGTGGAGTTGGAAATTCAGTTTATTTTTTTTGAGGGGGATAATCGGATTAAGTTGGATAAGCAGAATTCATCGAACAGGTAAAACCGTTACCGGAAGGGCTGAATAATGCCTTATTACATGATTCC
>JAYEFV010000443.1:0-2081 GCA_034658755.1 Thermodesulfobacteriota bacterium
ACTCGTAAAAAGTCCGATTTAGACGGTTTCGTAAAAAGTTCAAATTCAAGGCGTGCAAATTTTGTAATCATGAGGCGTACTTATCGTACGTTGAATGATTGCGAAATGCAGCACAACGCAGAAGTTGGACTTTTTACGAGACCGTCAAACAATGGTAAATATATCCTTTGTGATATTGTGGCAAATATTTTTTTCTTCTCTCTGCGCCGCAGGCTTACGAGCCGGAGGCTGGCTTGTTCAGATTAGGTGATATTATAATGGTAGACATAACATTTCCCGACGGTAATATAAAGAGTTTTGAAGACAGCCCTACAGGTTTGGATGTAGCGAAGAGTATTTCGGAGGGTTTTGCACGAAATTGCATCGCCATGGAACTTAATTCCGACCTTGTAGATTTAAATACAAAAATTGCCCGGGATTCCCAAATTAAGCTTATCACAACCAAAGATCCGGAAGCCATGAAAATCCTCCGGCACAGTGCTGCCCATGTAATGGCCCAAGCTATCTTGCATCTTTACAAGGATGCCAAATTGACAATAGGACCGGCCGTGGAAGATGGCTTTTATTACGATATCGATATGGAACCGGTCTCGGAAGACGATTTTGAAAAAATTGAGACCGAAATGAAAAAGACCATCAAAGCCAAAATTCCGTTTAAGCGGGAAGTGGTCTCAAAATCCCAAGCATTAGAGTTTTATAAAAACGAGCCGTATAAACTCGAAATGATTTCAGAACTGGAAGAAGGAACAATTTCATTTTACAAACATGATGATTTTACGGATTTATGCCGTGGCCCGCATCTTCCCCACACAGGATTTATCAAAGCCGTAAAGCTTATGAAGGTTTCAGGTGCTTACTGGCGGGCTGATCAGACAAAGGCCCAGCTCCAGAGAATATACGGCACGGCCTTTTTCACAAAGAAAGAGCTTGATGAACACTTACATTTTCTTGAAGAGGCAAGAAAAAGAAATCACCGCAAAATCGGTATAGCGCTCGATCTTTTCAGTTTCCACGATGAAGCACCGGGCATGCCCTTTTTTCATGCCAAAGGCATGGTTATCTGGAACGCCCTTTTGGATTATTGGAAAGAGGAACACAGGGCCGCAGGCTATGTGGAGACAAAAACACCGATTATGCTCAACCGCAGCCTGTGGGAAAGAAGCGGTCACTGGGACAATTACCGAGAGCATATGTATACAGCTATGGTTGATGAAGATGAATATGCCATTAAACCCATGAATTGCCCCGGCGGAATGCTCCTGTACGGCATGAGGCCTCACTCTTATAAAGATTTGCCGGTTCGGGCTGCGGAAATCGGTCTTGTTCACAGACATGAATTGAGCGGTGTGTTGTCCGGTCTTTTCAGGGTCAGGGCATTTCATCAGGATGATGCCCATATTTTTATGATGCCCGACCAGATAGAAGATGAAATTCTGGGCGTCCTTAAACTGGTAGAACGAATATACAGCACCTTTGGACTCGGATTTCATCTGGAACTTTCCACACGTCCCGAAAAGTCCATCGGAACCCATGAGGAGTGGAAAACCACAACACAAGGTTTAAGGTCTGCACTCAACACCTACGGACAAGATTATAAAATAAACGAGGGTGACGGCGCTTTTTATGGCCCCAAAATAGATATGCATATAAAAGATGCGCTCGGCCGGACCTGGCAGTGCGGAACAATCCAGCTTGATATGTCTCTGCCTGAAAGATTCAACCTTTCATATATTGAAAAAAACAATGAAAAGCATCGTCCCATCATGATCCACAGGGTCATTTACGGCTCCATAGAGCGATTCTTTGGTATTTTGATTGAACACTTTGCAGGAAATTTTCCGCTGTGGATGGCTCCGGTCCAGACGGTTATCCTCCCCATAAATGATGACCTTGTAACCTATGCAAATGATATAAAAATAAAACTTGAAAAAGCCGGACTGCGGACAGAAGTGGACCGCAGAACCGAAAGTCTGAACAAAAAAGTGCGAGATGCCCAGCTAAATAAAATCCCGCTTATCCTGACCATCGGTAACAAGGAAAAGGAATCCGGAAACCTTTCTGTAAGGACCCTGGACGGCAAC
>JAYEFV010000444.1:0-2073 GCA_034658755.1 Thermodesulfobacteriota bacterium
TATAGGACAGCCCCAAAGGAGAGACTCCGTTGCAACTGATGCCTTTTCTGCCTGCTCGGAGCCTTTATTCAAAGCCACGGGGGCGTTCCACAAGCTGTGGAAGAATTTGTCTTGCGTCCTTTAAAAAGAGACCCCACGGCCCTGCCAGGTTGAGACCATAATTAGAATTACTGGAATCACTACCTTTGCATTGTCAGCTCATATAATGATGTGATATATCTTTATGTGATATTTATTGCAAAATTGAAAGGATGAAAGATGTCACAGTTCCCGGTTTTTTCCAAGTCCGCAAAATACAAATCCCGTTATCCTGAAGTGGCTTTTGGCCTTACCCTGATTTCAGGTTGCCAGAACCTTTTTAATCCTCCTGGTTTCGACCAATACAAGAGGAAGCTTCTACGAAAGATGAGAAGGCGGGAAACCCTGGTGCAGATCACTGATCGTATTGGAATCTATGAGCGTTTTTTTGAGAGTTTTGGTTTTGAATGCCCTTTGCCCAAACACTTGAAAAGAACCGTCAATAGCGGGTTTCCCAGATACAATCTTATGGTTGATGCCCACTTTATGGCAGAGATGTGTGCAGGTAT
The DNA here is from genome assembly GCA_034658755.1 of Thermodesulfobacteriota bacterium. Classification (GTDB taxonomy): domain Bacteria; phylum Desulfobacterota; class Desulfobacteria; order Desulfobacterales; family UBA11574; genus S5133MH16. Next base: position 588 of record JAYEFV010000444.1, read on the forward strand.
TCTGGTTGCTGTTACTGATTACGATTGTTTTGACGGTAAGCTTACCCTGGATCTGGCCGAGGAAGGTGAAATATGCGTAGGGATGGGACAGAGAGATCTCAAGACCAGGGAGGGGGAGATCGTATTCAGAGACGAAGAGGGGATTGTCTGTGTGCTTTGCCAGGGAGCTGATGAAAAAACTCGGGTAAGGGACAACACACGGAATGTCCTTTTTTATGCATACGCAGTGCCCGAAATCGAGGCAGGGTATATAAAAGAGGGCCTGACCATCGCCGCAGAGACCATGGCTGAATTTGGAGGAGGGAAAATAGAAGGAATTGAGGTTGTGCTATGAAAGACCAGGTCATTGTTTTTGATACAACGTTGCGGGACGGTGAGCAGTCTCCGGGTGCGACTATGAATGCCGCTGAAAAGATGCGTCTGGCAACACAATTAGAGAAACTGGGCGTAGATGCTATGGAAGCAGGCTTTCCGGCTGCGTCTCAGGGCGATTTTGAAGCCGTTGAATTGATTGCCGGAAAAATTCGCAATACGCAGGTAACTGCCCTGGCAAGGGCCTCAAAGGAAGATATCGACCGGGCCTGGGGGGCGATTAAGGAGGCCGTCCATCCGAGGATTCATACCTTTATTGCCACATCGGATATCCATCTGGAGCACAAACTGAAAATGACCCGGAGTCAGGTGATCGACGCGGCTGTTGATGCGGTCCGTTATGCCAAGACTCTTACCGGCAATGTGGAGTTTTCAGCAGAGGACGGATCACGGAGCGATCCGGATTTTCTGTGCCGCGTATTTGAAGCGGCCATCGAAGCAGGCGCCACCACTGTAAATCTGCCGGACACTGTGGGTTATGCAATGCCTGATGAATTTGCACAGCTCATCGGTTACATTCGACAACATACCACCAATATTCATCGCGTTGTGCTGAGTATCCATTGCCATAACGATTTGGGTTTAGCCACGGCAAATACGCTGGCCGGGCTTAAAGCAGGGGCTCGCCAGGCCGAAGTGACCATTAATGGGATAGGTGAGAGGGCTGGGAATACGTCCCTTGAGGAGGTTGTGATGGGGCTTTATACTCGCAACGATCTTCTGGGACTCAATACTCACATTAACACGGCAGATATTCACTCCACCAGTCGATTGGTGAGCATGATCACGGGTATTGTGGTTCAGCCCAACAAGGCGGTGGTGGGCGCAAATGCCTTTGCACACGAGGCAGGCATCCACCAGGATGGCGTATTGAAAAACCCGATGACATATGAAATCATGAAACCGGAAACAATAGGTCTTGCCAGAAACCGCCTGGTGCTTGGTAAGCACTCCGGACGACACGCTTTCAAGCAGAAACTGCAGGAGCTGGGATATGACTTGTCGAACGGGGAACTGAATAAGCTGTTTGATAAATTCAAGGGACTTGCTGACAAGCGAAAAGAGATCCTCGACGAGGACATTGAGGTTCTGGTGGCTGAGGAAATTCTCAGGG
>JAYEFV010000445.1:0-8654 GCA_034658755.1 Thermodesulfobacteriota bacterium
ACGGGCCAGCCAGTGTCCGCAAATTTCTAAGACTGTTCTGGCCACAGACGACAACAGGATTATCTCTGCAGCAAAAAATCTGAACGTTCCGGTAATTAAAACAAGAGACGACCACTTAAGTGGTACGGACCGGGTTCTTGAAGCTGCAGAACTGCTTAACGTGCCGGAAGATGCTGTCGTGGTTAATATCCAAGGCGACGAACCCGCTCTGGATTCGAACATGCTAACAGAACTTATTCGTCCGTTCATATCTTCAAATGTTCAGGTAACCACGCTGGCGAGAAAAATCGATACAAAAGAAGCCAAAAACCCGGACCGGGTTAAAGTAGTTTTTTCAAAAAGCGGCAGTGCCCTGTATTTTTCCCGTGCTTTGATTCCGTATTATCATAGCAAACAAAGGCACGGGTTTTACGGACACATCGGCCTGTATGCCTTTCGAATGAATATATTAAGACAATTCGTTGCACTCGGTCCGAGCGGCCTGGAAATAACAGAAAAGCTCGAGCAGCTGCGTCTGCTTGAAAACAACATACCGGTTCATGTCGTGATAACCCAATACCAAAGCGTGGGCGTAGACCGGCCCGAAGACCTAGAAATCGTCAGCAGAATCCTTGAAAAAACCTGATGTCTGGATATCCTCTTCGGCCACTTCCTTCCTATTTTGAAGCTTTAGTTCCCAGAGTTTGGCGTATTTCAGAAAAACGTAAAACATCCCGAGAATTGCAATGATCAGGCCGGGGATGCCTTCCCGGAAGCCTTGCTTGAGAAAATACATCTTGAAAAATTTGTAGGGGGAGTGTACTAACATTCGGGCCAGGGGGAAGCGAATGCGTCTTTTCTGTTTTTCTTTTGACGCAATGTCAGTAAAGAAATTGATGGTCCGGAGATGGTCCGCTATATCGCGGTAACTGAAATGATAAAGGTCTCCTTGCAAATCCCGAGTCCGCCCTTGGGCTTTCACGTGATCATGCGGGTTAATGCCGCTCCAGCGCCCGCGACTCTTTCGGAACAGACGCAGCTTTCGATCAGGATACCAACCTCCTCGTAAAATCCAGCGCCCTAAGTAGTATGTTTTTCTCGGCATTGTATACCCGTCGAACTCGGGTGAATCCACGGCAAGCTCGGTTTCAATCTCTTGGCGCAACCTGGGAGAAACGCGTTCATCTGCGTCAAGGCATAAGACCCAGTCATGCTGGGCCTGGTCGATAGCAAAGTTCTTCTGTTCGACGTGTCCTGGCCAGTCCCTCTCGATAACGCGAGGCTCAACTTCCCGGCCGTCTCGACTGCGACCACGAAATCCAAGCGCCAACTCACGGGTCCGGTCCGTAGAGTGTGAATCGACGACAATGATTTCGTCGGCAAATCCGATGCTCTTAAGTGCCGCTTCGATATTGTCCTCCTCGTTGAAGGTGATGAGGCAGGCAGTAAACGCTGTTGTTTTCGACATGGTGCTCCTATTTCGCGCGGTTCTTCGACTTGAGACTCGACACTTGCAAGATCTCTTGGTACAGTTTCTCCGTGTTCCCTGCCTGACGTTCCAGAGAGAACCGTTCATGCGCTTTTTTCAGAGCATTCTCTCCAAGAGTCTTCACGAGATCGGGTGAACCCGCCAGCCGGACCAGGGTGTCCGCAAGGCTTTTGGGATCCGGGTCGATGATGATGCCTTCCACACCATCACCTACCATCTCTGGTAGTATCCCCCTTCTTGTGGCAATAACCGGCTTCCCCATGGCCATGGCCTCACGCACGGCTCGGCAGGTACCATCAGAGCCGGGAACCATGAATAGTTTGGCAGACATTGCTTCCAGCGCACCAATATACGAGTCTCCGTCAAGATATCCCACAGACTTCACGATGTCGGAAAGCCCCATGGCTCGTGAAGGCTTTATAAGGACCTCATTGATGTGCGTGCCTCTGCCGACCACCAAGACACGGAGATTGGGGACAATGTGTCGCACACGGCGGATAGCATCAAGTACAACATCGAATTCCCTGTGACGCTGGACCCTGGCGACAATGCCAATCACAAAATCGTCCACACCAAAGCAGAACTTGGCGCGCATATCCGGAAGATTACGGGCAGGATTGAATCTGTGTACATCCACAGCAGGATCAATCACATGAATCCTTCGATCTCTCATACCCAGTTTCAGCAGCTCTTCAGCAGCTCCCCTGGAGAATACTAGTGTTGCATTCGTGCAACAACGCATAAGAATCTTGTTCCTAACACGATCAGAGCGTGTCAGGCTGTCCTCGTAATAGCTCCTTACCAATGGAATCTTGCTCTGTAAGCGCCAGAGCGCAGCAGTCGTGACAAGATGGTCGTTCGTCAGGTGGGTATGGACTATATCAGCCTTATCATGTCTTAGGATCTGTGTTGTAAATCTCATTGCATGAAATGCCGTCAATGGCTCTAAGTGTTTCCGGAGTGCGTTATTCACAATCACCGGAACACCGAACTCGTGTGCATTTTCTTTCACCTGGTTTCGCTGCCCATGTGGTGAGCCTCCACACATAAATACAACTTTATGCTTCTCCTGCAATGAACGCGCAAGACTCAAAGCGGCATCTGCCGGGCCGGTCCATTTGTAGTTAGCAAAAATGTGAAGGATTTTCATAATAATCACTCAAATAAGACGAGATCAAACATTGGCACATATTTATTTATTAAATTACATAGTGTCAACTATGAAGTTTGAAAACAAATATAAAGTTTACGATGATAACAAATCTCTTTAAATTCCACCTTATCGAAATTCAGTCTTTCCCCTCCCTGCTCATCAAATCATCTTACACAACATATATCGATCCGATTTTACTTGACACATAAGCCCCATTCTCTTATATTCTCTTTTTGGAAAATCAAGTTCTTATCACCCACCGGTGAAAATCCTCATGACAAATTACTCTTAAATCGACAAACCTCAAAATAAGGAAACTACTAAAACAAAAGCAATGATATCCGTCAGCATTATTATTCCCAATTGGAACGGTTCCGATCTGCTTAAAGCATACCTGCCATCTGTCTTAAACGCACAAAAGAACTACCAGGGCAATACCGAAATAATCGTTGTTGACGATGCCAGTACGGACCAGTCAGTCAACCTGCTGAAAAAAGAATTTCTAACCATAAAAACAGTTACCCATGACCAGAACCAGGGGTTCGGAAAAGCATGCTGGTCAGGAGCACAGGCCGCGAAGCATCCTGTTCTGATTTTTCTGAATTCCGACGTCGAGGTAGATCCCGATTTTATTGCTCCGCTCATGAAAAACTTTAAAGATCCGGCCGTATTTTCAGCATCACCGCTGATTTTAAACGAAAACGGCAGCCCTGCCGATGTAACAATCAGTATGCCCTATTTCCGGCGGGGGAAAATACGCTATAAACCAGTCCCACTCCAGCAACTTTTGAATAACACTTCATCATTACCCAGCCCATTGTACACCCTGTTTCCGCTTGGAGGAGCTTTTGCTGTTGACAGGAAACGATTTTTAGCACTACAAGGTTTTGATGATCTGTTTGCTCCATTTTATTATGAAGACGTAGATCTTGGCTTTTGTGCCTGGCGAAGAGGCTGGAAATGTATTGTTGTTCCAGAATCCCGTGTAACCCATTTTCATGAAGGAACGATCGCGCGTTCATTTAACCATTTTAGAATCAAGGTAATCCGCAAACGAAACCGGTTGCTCTATCTTTGGAAAAACCTTGTTAGTCCCGAATTATTGAGACAGCAAATCTTATTTCAACTGCTAAGACTCTTTTATTCGCTGTTTCTCCTAGATGGCATGACGCTGGTTGCAACAGTCATTGCGGTCCCAAGATTCAGGGAAGCAATGCGTAGACGCCGCAATGAACAAAAAAATGAAGTCCATTCCGAAAAAAAGATATTCAGAATTATCAATTCCGCAAATAGAGCAAATTTCAGGGCAATTGAATCATCGCTATATCCCGCCTGTAGACAGATACTTGAATGTTCTGAAAATACTCAATAACGCCATCAATAAGGAGCATAGACATGAAAGTCGTAATTGTCGGCAAGTCAAAAAGACGCACAAAAACTTATTATTATTTTAACAAAGCGTTTCAACAGAATGGACATAAAACCATCTGGATAAAATTCTCAAAGATAAAATCATATTTTGGGAAAAACCTGGCAACCGCCATATGCGACAAAGTTATATCTCTTTTTAAACCCGATCTCCTCTTTTTTCACGGCAGGGATATCTCATACGAGCTTCTTTCCCGGGTTAAAGAGCGAATGCCGGTGGTAATGTATTTTGATGATTGCCTTAAGGGCATCAGGAGCAGCAACTTCGAGGAACTCATCAAGTTTGCCCGGCAGGCGGATATCATGTATCTGACAAACCGGGGAGAAATTCCGCAATACCAAAAACACGGAGTAAATGCCAAATTTATGCCCGGCGGATGTGATCTAAATGCTCATTATATGGTAGAAAAACCTGGAAAATTTTACCAGAGTGAAGTCGCTTTTATAGGGAATGTCAACACACCGGAACGAACAGAATGTATGCGGGAAGTTGCGAAACATTTTGATCTGAAATTATGGGGCGCAGGGTGGGAGAAGGTCGGTATGAAATCCGAGATGAAAGATGTTTATGTCGCTGAATACAGAAAAATATGCGCCGGTGCAAAAATAATACTCGGCTGGAATATTGATCCGACTATAGACCTCTATTTTTCCAACCGGACCTGGTTCACACTGGGATGTGGCGGTTTCCTGTTAACCGCCTATTCTCCTTCTTTAGAGGAACTTTTTGGCCGTAAAAGAGAATTAGACTGGTTTGAAACTATTGAAGAGTGCTGTGAAAAAATCAGGTATTATCTTCAACATGACAAAGAACGCAAAAAAATCGCCGAGGCCGGTTATCACCTGGCTCATAACAAATACAGTTATGCAGAAGTGGTGAAGAAAATCACCGAAGACATGTTACAGTAAATGGAGGAAAAGGCGAGGAGAAATGAAGTGCGCATAGAGGATATCGGTTTTTACTTTATGCTTCGTCGCATGGCGGAAAATCCTTGGGAAATCGTTCGCTTCCGAAAAAAAAGGAAAAAAGGTGAAATTCTTAAAGTGAAGATGCGTGACGGTTGCAATCTTTTCATTCGAGGAGGATACAACGATTTTCACATGTTTCACCGCATCTACAAGCGAGATGAATACCACGTTTCGGCGATCCCTCCCGGAAGGTGGAAGTGCGTGGTAGATGTCGGTGCAAACGTAGGCATGTTTTCGGCGCGCGTGTCTAAGATTACCCGCAGGGTGATCGCATACGAGCCGTTTCCCGAGAACTTTGCATGGTTGGAGCGAAACGTCGCAACCAGAAGCAACGTTACTCCGGTATGCAAAGCCGTTGCCGGGAAAGAGGGTGAATTGCGTCTCTTTCGCCCTGTCAAAGATGCTTTGAGCGGCGTGTACTCCAGCTTTCAGGAAATGGGTGGGCTAATGTCGGAAAATTACGACAAAGTGCCTGCGATCACCCTGAATCAGCTCTTCGCCGAGCATGCAATCGATCGATGCGATCTGCTTAAAATCGACGTAGAAGGACAGGAGTACGACATTCTATACGCGACGAGTGACAATACTTTTGAACGCATTCATCGCATCCACGGTGAGTATCACAACGTCGCGCAGCATGATCCTCGCACACGTATTGCCAACTTTGTTTCTTTTTTGGGGTCCAAGGGGTATAACGTAGGCGTTGAGCCCCATCGCCGCAAGGGAAACCACGGAATGTTCTTCGCTGTAAAAAATTAAACCGCTGCTTGCTCCGGGGAACCAGACAGCTTTAAAACAAGGCTGTAAAGTCCGTATTATGTAACCAGATGGTATTCATGGATGATATAATCAGAAAAATCAAAAGAAATCTGAAATTAAATAAGAAGTTAGATTTATCGACTTCCCGGGAGATTAGAATAAATTTCGGGTGCGGTAAAGTCAGGCAGCCAGGATATATAAATGTAGACATACGCAATACAAAAGCTGTTGATATTGTAGCAAGCCTTTTAAAACTTGCGAACTGCCTTGAAGGGCAATGTAGTGAGGTATATCTGTCCCATGTGCTTGAGCATTTCGGCGCACCAGGCAAAAAACTCAGACAGGGAGATGATGATGTTCTCGGAGTACTGCTTCTTGTCAGAAAAATGCTGATTCAGGGAGGTATTGCAAGAATCGCTGTGCCGGATTTTAGTGCGATCTGCAAGATTTACATGGACGGGACTCTGCCTTTGTACCCAAAAATTTTGGGGAGACTTTGCGGAGAGCAGGAATATCCGGAGAATCTTCATAAATGCGTGTTTGACAGAAAATTTCTTGAATTCTGCCTGTCACACTGCGGGTTTGAACAGATACAAAACTGGGATCCTGAAAAGGAAGGGTTTGAAAAAGACTCCAGCTTTGACCAGCTTGGGGGTGTTGGTACCAGTCTCAACGTAACGGCTGTTGCCGGTAGTCGTAAAAAGGAAAAATCTATCTGGGGAAAACTCTTTAAAGGTAAAACATAATACCTTGCATGAAATATTCGAGTTAGTGTCCATCCATAAATGGTAGATTTTGGTTTCCGGCAAGGCCCGAGCGAGTTTTCAACCACAGGCATAGCGCGCTATTTCGAGGATTGAAAACGAGCGAGAACGCCGCCGGAGGCCAAAAGATGCCGTTTATGGATGGACACGAGTTAGGATAAAACAGTCGGATAGCCGGCTTGCAAATAACCGTTTTTGCATTGAATGGGCACCTTTTTTCTTTTGTAGTATATTCTATTTTTACTTTCTTTCTTGGTTGGATTTTCGGGATGCCATTGGTGAAACGCCAGACATAAATGCCAGCATGACTTAAAAGGAAATCTTGCCTTCCAAATTCGGTTTGCCAAATCCGAATCTTCTTGTCCCCATCCCTCATAATTCATATCATAACCGTTTACTTCTAAAAACACTTGCCTATCGATAGAAAAGTTTAATCCCATGATACTGGGTCTACGATTGTGAAGCGGATTCAGTTGATAAAATAGACTCTTAACATGTTTCAATAATAATGTTCTTTTTTTCTTAAAAATTGCTTGTGTTAAATAGTCCTTGTTTTTTATTTTCTCAAAATCTAAATTTTGAGTATATTCCTCAGACAATCTTATATATCCTCCCACTAAAATGCCGTTTGGAACAAATCTTTCACGATGCTCTTTCACAAAATCAGGATGGGGAATAGTATCCTGATCAGTAAAAATTGCCTGTCTGGTTTTGGAAATTTTCATTGTTTTATTAATCATCCTGGCCTTTCTAAACCCTCGATCTGCTTGCCAGCAATGTATTATTTCAATCGTATGTTTCTTTTTAAATGCTTTGATTACTTCCCTAGTATCTGAGTCACTACCATCGTCAGCAATTAATATCCTGAAATACGGGTATGTTTGTTGTGTAAATCCTAATAATGTCTTTTGTAAAGCATCAGCCCACTTGTAGGCGGAAATAATTACGTCAATATTATTCATTTTTATACATTATCCAATCTAAATATTACCCTTATTTTAGTTTATTAAGGTCCAGTCCAAATACTTTTGTATTTTTAGTTCTTGTTATCTCCCATACTTTTTTGTAAATATTTCTTCTTTTCTGTCGAGTTGGTTTTTCTTCTAATGAATAATAATGGAAAAATCTTAACCGATCTTTATATGTAACTGCATTGCTTAACGAAGCATTTAGCTGGGCTAAGTTAACAATTCTTTTTTTTTCCGAAAGTTTTTTAATTTTCACACCATCAAGATCTATCAATATAAAATTGCCTTTTTTGCATAGTACATTAAGAGAGTTAAAATCTCTTTGCCATACATTTTGACCATGAATTCTTTTGACCCAAAACGCTAGTTTTCTTATAGCCGGGCGTTTTTTCTTTATATCTTTTATTGAAGAAAAATATTCGTTTAAATGCATGCTGTCCCCTAAAAACTCCGAAAGGAAAAAACTTTTTTTATCTATTCTATAGTAACCCAAAGATTTTGGAACCGAAATGTTCCGAACTTCAATAGCCCTTGAATTTTTCCAGCAAGCAAAACACCTATCACGATGAAATATACTTTTTTCATGAATTTTTAGGCACACATTTTTGTACGCAATCACTCTATCTTCTTTTAATTTTTTTCCTTTTTGTAATGCGTTCTCAATTTCCTTTTTTCCCCATTGAAACTCTTTTCTTTTGTGTCCATTAATTCCCTTGAGTTTTACAACAGCAAATTCGCTACTATTTTTACAACATCTTTTGGCTCTGGATCGATAGTATCGTTTTCGGTGCTTTTGGGCGGCACGTTTAACCTCTGCAAGATTTACTTTATTTTTGAACAATTTATTATAAGCGTCTAATAATTCCGTGAACCATGGCTGTTCTTGTCTGTCAGGTATAAAGCCAAAAAACAATTTGCCCAAGCTCCTTACTCTTAACCATCTTGGCAATCTCCCTAATATGTAGACTTCCTGAACATCAATAAGACACGATTGACCATTTGGTTTTATTATTACATTTCCAGGGTGGAAATCAGCATGATAAATTCCTCTTAAATGGAGTGTAGCAAAAAACTTGCCTAAATTCTCAGGATCGGGAATTATTTGTTCATTAAGAGAAATACCGTCGACTTTTTTTGTCACTATA
>JAYEFV010000446.1:0-2060 GCA_034658755.1 Thermodesulfobacteriota bacterium
AAAAAGATCCAAAGAACGGAAAAGCCAGATAGGAAGCGGAGACAGAAGTGGAAGAATCAGGACGTACAACTTTCCCCAGGGAAGAGTGACCGACCACCGGATCGGACTTACCCTTTACAAGCTTGAGGCTATTATGCAGGGAGAAATAGACGAAGTCATAGAAAAGCTTGCAACTTTTTATCAGACCCAGGCATTACAGAATGCAGAATCAGCCGAAGTCCAGGGATCCTGAATGGACCATAATAAAACTTCTCGAATGGACCACTTCTTATTTTAAATCCCACGATATAGACAGCCCAAGATCTACAGCCGAAATACTTCTCGCACATGTCTTAAAATTAAAAAGAATAGATCTGTACTTACGATACGATCAACCCCTCTGCTTAAATGAGCTTTCGAAATTTAAAGTGTTAATAAAGCGGAGGATTGAACGGGAACCGGTTGCATATATTGTAGGAGTCAAGGAATTCTGGTCCATGGATTTCGCTGTCACAAAAGATGTCTTGATCCCGCGACCTGAGACCGAATGCCTGGTTGAGGCTGCATTAAGTCTTTTGCCCGAGGATAACAGTTCTGATGTTAAATCGGCGCCAAAAAGCATATTAGAACTCGGCACAGGATCCGGAGCTGTAATTCTTGCCATCGCATCCATGCGACCGAAACATACTTATTTTGCATCTGACCGTTCCGTTGAAGCCGTTAGGCTGGCCGGACAAAACTCAAAGCAACATGGCCTCGATACGACGGTCAGTTTTTTCTGTGCGGACTGGTTTATGCCCATAAATTGTGGGAGGAAACGATTTGATATGATCACATCAAACCCGCCTTATGTTCCAACCAGCGTTATTAGGCGTCTTATGCCTGAAATTTACAAGTATGAACCAATTTCGGCCCTTGACGGTGACAGAGACGGACTTTTCTGTTTAAGACATATTATTAACACTGCTCATCTATATCTGAACCGAAATGGGAGCCTGCTGCTGGAGATCGGTCATGATCAGAAAAATGATGTCCGGAGTATTATCGACCAGTGTGGAAATTATGAAAATATTGTATTTACAAAAGATTATAGTGGATACGACCGTGTTGCCCGTATGAAAAAAAAGTAAAAATAAAAAACTGTTGCGTATCAATATTTAATTTGTTAGATAAATTAGTTTAACTTGTGTCCATCCTTAAATCTATATTGGGCACAAATTAAGTTTCCAATGCAGAAATGAGCAATTTTTCGCAAGGTCAAGGAAATCAAGGAATTACGCGGAGGCGTACACGTAGTACGCCGCACAAGTGATTCCGCAGATTGACGCAGAGATTGCGGAAAAGGGCCATTTCTGCATGGAAACTAACTAATTCGCACGCCTTTGGACCTATTCCCTGGTGCCCCGTATGGCGGGGTTGGATTTAGGAGTGATATGGGCGGTGGAAAAACCGTTTAAGAAGGGAGAAAATAATGGCTTATATTACAATGAAAGAACTACTTGAATCCGGAGTACATTTTGGTCATCAGACAAAGCGCTGGAACCCCAAGATGAAGCAATATATCTTTGGGGCCAGGAACGGCATCTATATTATTGACCTTCAGAAAACTGTTCGAATGTTCAGGAGAGTATATGATTTTGTAGTAGATACCATTGCAGGCGGCAAGATGCTTCTTTTTGTAGGAACCAAAAAGCAAGCCCGGGAGTCCATCTATGAAGAAGCGAATCGATGCGAAATGTTTTATGTTCATAACCGATGGCTGGGCGGGATGCTGACAAATTTTCAAACCATAAAAAAAAGTATAGAACGTCTTAACTATCTAAATACAATTGCAAATGACGGATCGATCAATCTTTTTCCCAAAAAAGAGGGGCTGAAGCTTGAAAAGGAACGGGTAAAACTCGACAATAATCTTGGCGGAATACGCACCATGAATGATCTTCCCGGTGCCATTTTTGTGGTTGATCCTAAGAACGAGGCGATTGCAGTTCGTGAGGGAAGACGACTGGGAATTCCGATTATTGCTATTGTAGATACCAATTGTAATCCTGATGAGATTGATTATATCATACCCGGTAATG
>JAYEFV010000447.1:0-2059 GCA_034658755.1 Thermodesulfobacteriota bacterium
TGGGACAGTTTTTTAAGCTGAATCCTAAGGTTGACGACCTGCCGGAGAAACTGTCCGTCGAAGTAGATGGCGTAAAAGTAATGGTTATGGGAAGTGTCAAAATAGGTGGGGCAGGGTGTGTATGTCCTGAGGGCATCCTCCTCAAGAATCTGGTGAGGCATATTGTGCTCGCCCGGGATGAGGCAGTGGTAATGGATATGGAGGCTGGTTTGGAACACCTGGGCCGGGGTACGGCCATGGCCGTTGACCGGCTGGTGGTCGTGGTGGAACCCGGAAGGCGGAGCATTGAAACGGCGTATCAAATCGCCAAACTGGCGGGAGATATCAGGATAAAAAAACTGAGTTTTGTGGGGAATAAGATCCGGTCGGACAAGGACAGAGATTTCTTGTTGAAACAAATGCCTGATTTTCATTTCCTGGCTTTTATCCCTTTAAGCAATGGTATCATTGAGGCGGACCTGGAGGGCCGCCCACCATACGAGAAAGACAAGGAAGGGCTCAAGATAGTTAAAGAAACGCTGGAAGAACTTGAAAGCTAAAGTATTTAAAGGAGGTTACTAATGAGTAAAAGAATACACAATTTTAATGCTGGTCCGGCTGCATTGCCTTTGCCTGTTTTGGAAGAAATACAGGCAGAACTCTTAGATTTTAAGGGCTCCGGGATGTCTATCCTGGAGGTGAGCCATCGTTCAAAGTGGTTTGACGATGTGATAAATGAGGCAGTTGAAATGACGAAGAACCTGTTGAATCTAGGCGAAGATTTCCATGTCCTTTTCATCCAGGGTGGTGCCAGCCTTCAGTTTTGCATGATCCCGATGAATCTAAGCTTAGAAGGGAAACCTCTGGATTTTATAGACACAGGCACATGGTCCACCAAAGCCATAAAGGAAGCTAAAATCCAGGGTAAGGATGTACGCGTGATTGCCTCTTCCGAGGACAAGGGGTTCTCGTATATTCCAAAAGACTTCAAAGTAGATGAGGATGCAGCGTTTCTCCATTTTACCTCGAATAACACTATCAAAGGCACTCAGTGGGCCAAATTTCCTGAAAGCGGGAATGTTCCGCTTTTCTGTGACATGTCTTCGGACATCATGAGCCGGCCTTTTGATGCAAAGCCTTTCGGGTTGATCTATGCGGGAGCCCAGAAAAACATAGGGCCTGCGGGCACGGCCATGGTAATTATACGAAAGGACATGCTCGAAAGAGTACCGGATGACATCCCCACAATGCTGAAATACACTACATTCAGTGAGAAAAATTCCATGTTCAATACGCCTGCCTGCCTGGTTATTTATACGACCAATCTGGTTCTAAAATGGCTTCAAAAGACCATTGGTGGACTTGAGGAAATGGAGAAGGTCAATAAAGAGAAGGGCGCCCTCCTATACGGCTTTATTGATCAATCCGATTTTTATCAGGGAACTGCGGCCAGGGACAGCAGGTCCCTGATGAATGTGACCTTCAGACTTCCGAACGAGGACCTTGAGAAAAGATTTGTTGCTCAGGCCGTGGAAGAGGGGATGGGAGGTCTGAAAGGACACCGTTCCGTCGGAGGTTGTCGGGCTTCCATCTACAATGCCACAGATATCTGGGCGGTAAAGGACCTGGTGGCGTTCATGGCAGAATTTGAGAAAAAAGAGGGATGATCCCAGTCCTGCTATGTGTGTTAGATAGTGATTTGTGATGCCCTATGGAAAAAAGTTCAAATGACAAAATCCAAATGTCAAATCAAATCCAAAACCCCAATGTCAAAATGTTTTCCAAAACAATCAGTTATTTATTTTTTTCGCAATATCTCAAAAAGTATGGGCATTCCGAACCTTCCCCCTTTTGCAAAGGGGGATTGAGGGGGATTTTCTTAATACAACCCGAATTTATTGAGAACTTACGCTTTTTCCCATTGTGCATCTCCATTAGTGTAGGCCGCGTTTGAATCAATGGGTGGATATATCTTTTTAGCATTTGTCATTTGACATTCCTTTGAAATTTGGGCTTTGACCTTTGTCATTCGAATTCATTTTATTTACATATTTGGACCCTTTTAGGGTCACCATTCAAG
>JAYEFV010000448.1:0-2056 GCA_034658755.1 Thermodesulfobacteriota bacterium
GGATGTGTTTTTGCCCATCAAATATGATTGGCAATACATCAAGATAAATATCCTTTGATAGCCTTCTGTTAAGCTCTATCTCCTGGTGGCAATAATGTTTTCTTTTTTCAAGTGTGGAAAAATCCAGGAAACCAAAATTGACAGGCTTTTTAACCTTATAGACAAATTCATCCGCAACGAAGACAATGGAGATATGTGTCTGAACCACAGAAACATTATCCGTCCTGTCTGGGAGGGAGCCCGGGTTTTGTAGATCATCAAAAATGGAAGTCATCGCAGTTACAACACCTCACTAAGTTGATTATTTTACCCTTTGGAAAGGAAGATCATTGAATTTTACTCTTTCCTTGGTTTTGCTGCTTTTGCCACAGTCACGATGGCATCAAGCTTCTCCTTCACTTCTGGATCGATCTTGTCTTTTGGGACGAAACGAGCCAGTTCATGAAAATTTTTCTTATCCATCACGTTATAATGACCAAGCTTCTTGAAAAATTTCCTAAAAAGCGGGATGAGAAAGTCATCACTGACCTTTGTATCCTTATCCCATGGTGATCCTCTCCCTAATGTTTCCATTGCATTAGTCATCTCTGCTATGGTCTTTCTCATAGTTTTTCTGCGAGATTCAGCATGCGCAGCTTCGAAAAGCGGCCCAGGGAGACTGTCCAGGCCACTGGCAATCGCATAGTCCTCAAGGACTTCAGGGTAGCAAAGGTAATTTTCGATTTCTCGCCTGGTCCACATATGGGTTTCGGCCCCAAGATCGTCGGCAAGACTCTGATCAAGCCTGTCAAATATTGCTATGCCCTTTAAATGAGGGAATGCTTCCTTGAGACCAAAAAAGTGTTTTTTCACTTCAGGAGGTTGATTGCTCACATAATGAACAAATGGCCTTTGAAGGACATCCATGGCCTCTCCATGTTCCAACTTCTCTGCAAAAGCCCTTAAGATGGCTAAATCGGTTGAGCCCTCCAGATAAAGCACCCATCCGGTTTGCTCTGCCTGATAGTAATGTTCAAAGCCTATCTCTTTTAATGCTTTTAAGACCTGGCTTCCCCGATCATTGATGCGGTGTGGCTTACCAACAAAGGCAACAACAACATCACGATCTGCAGCCTCATTGAGCAAAACCTCAGAATGACTTGCTGCAATAATCTGGTTTCCGTTTTCCCGCGCAACATCCGTAAGAAGCTGATAAATCTGTCTTTGTCTGAGGATCTCTAAATGTGCATCAGGTTCATCGAGCAAAAGTACAGATCCAGGATGAGCATACATGTAAGCAAGGAGAAGAAGTGTTTGTTGAAGACCTCTTCCGGAGGAAGATAGATCAAGCTTGGTGCCGTTTTCGCTATAAGTCATAACGATTTCTCCCCGCTCGGTAATATACTGGGGAGCATAAAGCTCTGAACCAAAAAGCTTCTTAATGTGGTCGGTAAGTTCCTGCCAGCGTTCCTTTTGGCTGTTGTAAATCGTATGACATAGGTTACGGAGGACTTCAGCCGTCCTTCCCTCCCCGACTCGTACATTGATGGCACCCGGATCAAGTCTGGTTTCGTTTGCTGCCAATCCTGACATAGGAGGTAGAAATGCTAATTTAATATTCTCAGCATGCACCGGGATAGGCATTCTGTCTGGATTCTTTTTTTCTGAAAGGCGAAAGGGCCTGCAGTAGAATGATTCCTCGTTAGCGTAGTAAAATTCGAGGCCGCACTTCCATGTCTCATCAGCGGTTATCCCTTCTACAATCACATCAATGAAGATGTTTTTTGTTTGTTGTTTCCCGGCAATTTTCTTAACATCTCTCACGCCAAGCTCACGCCAGAGAAGTTTTGCGTCAGGAACGGGTACGGCTATCAAGTCCCTTCGGTTGATTGTCACACCCGGCCGTTTTTCAGGTGAAGTCTTTCCTTTTCTCTTTTCATTCCAGCGTTTGAGCCCAATATCCCAAAAGGCTAAGGCCTGCAGGGCCGTAGTTTTACCCGAATTGTTAGGCCCAATAAAAACCACCGGGTTGCCCAATTCAATCTCAACGCTACCAAATCTCTTGAAGTTTCGAACC
>JAYEFV010000449.1:0-2038 GCA_034658755.1 Thermodesulfobacteriota bacterium
ATTGTCTCAAGCCTGATCGGTTCTGCGTAAAGAAATGTTACTTGAGTAACGCCGAAAAAAACACTCATGACAAAAAGAGAAGATATTCCCATTTTGAAAAGCTTCATTTTTTGTCCTCCTTAATATCAATTCAGATACCTGTCCCATAGCGACATAGGTATCATTTTCTCGAAAAAGCTTTAATTTATTTACATAGTTATGTATGAATTTCAGGGAGGCTCACCGCCAGTTCTATTAATCTTCTTCGTTACATACTCTACTGGCGCAAGACCGGCGTCTCCATTGGCCCACTTTTGAGCGCCAGCGGCCCTGATATACGAAAAATCAGGAAAACCCTGAAAATAACAGTGATAAAGACATTTGGGTTAGATTGTGGAAACAGGCGGGGCTCGAGGCTGGATGGGTGAAAAGTCTATCTGTTTGGCAAAAGGAGATTTGAGCGCCAGCGGGAATCCTTTCAAACATTCCTGTTGCTCTAAAAGGGTATAGGGTGCAGCTTTGTAAAGATTAAAGTGCAGTAAAAACGAGCAGATGGGGCAATCCTCCTGCTCTTTGGATATCGCGTGTTTTTCGTCAATTGAAAGCGCGGCGTCTTGATGGCCGGAATGAACTGAGAAGTGGGAACATCCGGCACAATGATGTTGATTGTGATGGTGGTGGAAAAAGGGATGAACGAAATGTATCCCTACCGTGGAAAAAAGAAGCGCTGATAGGGCAATTATACTTATTGATCTAATAAAATGCGTTGCTTTTAGGTGACTCATTATCCTATCTTATTTACGAATTTTTTAAAAGTGGGTTAAATTTTCCCTCCAGTCGGGATAAGGCCTTCTTAACAAACTCCCAGACCTCCGGCTTATTCATCAGGGTTCGGTAAGGAATCTTTATTATAATTTGAAAGCTTACTTCATAAGACCGATTTTTTCAAGAAGGTTTATGTGTATTCTTAATGGCAACTCGCAATACGGGTAAAAGCCACTGGCCATCTGATCTGTTTTTATTGGTTGTTGCGTCAGTTTGTGCGGACACTCGGAACAATCCCAATTCTGCCAGTGGAGTTTGGCCGTATGATTCAGGCAGTCTTTATAATATGGACAAAAGATGTTTTTTTCTCCATTGTTACGAATCGGATTGGGATTTTGATCCATGGTTTTCAGCTCCTTTGATTTACTTCTTGACATTCCGAAAGGGCCTGAGAAATAACGCCCAGACCGGAACCGGCCAGCATCTGAACAGATTTCCTGTGCTTTTTACCCATTTTCTTGACTACCGAACAGGCGTTGTGGCTGTTTATGTTAACCGGGCAGAGGACAATATCAGCCCGCATTATCCGGTTCTCAAGCGCTTTTTTGCCTCCTTTTATGTGACCGTCATGGTATTCAAATATTCCCCCATTTGCTTCAATCAACTGGCGGTAAAGGGATTCCATTCTGTTCATACCACCTACGATCAGGATTCGTTTCCGGCAGAGATCGAATGAAGGGCACGTCTCATCACACCTGGTCAGGGCTGAAAACTGGGTGAAAATCTCTTCCATCTCCTTTTTCAAATGATCGTTCATTTCACGCTGGCTCTCAAGTTTTGACAGTAACTTATTATTTTGACCCCGGAGATCCTCCAGGTGTTGTTGGTAATCCCCTATCTCTCCTGACAGGTTCCCCAGTTCGTCCCGTAATTGCTGATTTTCGGCCTCAAGGTCGAGCACCCCGGTATTTCCCCGCAGTATTGACAACTCCTTTTCAATGGAAAGGTTTTCATTTTCAAGAAAGGCATATCGTCTGTGCAATTCCGTCTGATCCCTTTCTAATTTTGCATTTTCTTTTTTTAATGTTCTCCTTACCCCGGATTCCTCTTTGAGCCTTTGAGTTAATTCTTGATTTTTATCTTGAAGATAAGAAAGTTGTTGCCTCACTTTCCTGTTTTCGACGGCATTGAGATGCATCTCCATATGAATGTCCCCAAAGATAGACCGCTTACTTTCAATTGAAAGGTCAGCTCGTGTGGCAGCCACCCACAGGAGGCCCTTTATTTCTCCGTT
>JAYEFV010000450.1:0-2034 GCA_034658755.1 Thermodesulfobacteriota bacterium
CTGACCCGATAAAAATTACCCTCAATTGATTTGTGTTGGGTAGCAGCCTAATCTTCCTTGGTAATTGTATGCATTTATCAATCATCCGTTTCGCTTGAATAAACACTTTATACTCTGTCTTCGCATCAAGATTATCGATAACCATCTTATTGTGACTTTTGGCAAAAACATATTTTCTCTTGATTCCATCTTTCAGGCTCTTAATGCAGACACTTAAATCTATAGCTGATGTCCAACTATGTCTATAGATCTCGATACTGCCGTCATAAGTGAGAACTTCAACCGTTCTTGGCAAAATCCCTACTCCTTTTTCGAAACAGATCTCAGTGGTTCACTCTGGAACCGATAATACGTGCTGGATTACCTGCAAGGACTGAAAATGGTTTTACCTTTTTACCCCCAACGACCGATCCAGCAGAGATAATAACTCCCTCTCCAAGTTCTGCGCCTGGAAGTATTGTGCAGTTTGCAGCGATCCAAACGCCCTTGCCTATTCTTACTGCTTTATCTTCATAACCCTGTTCCACAACTGGCACGTTTATATCTGAAAAAATGTGATTGACGGACCAGATTTTCGTGCCCGGACCAATACCCGCTTCATCATCGATAAAGATACCACCATTGGCATTCAAAAAAACATCCTCGCCAAGTACCACATTTTTCCCAACTGATAAGTTGTGAATTCCTCTAATTTTGACCCCCGGAAAAATACTAACATTTTCACCAGGTTGTTTAAAAAGGTTGTTGATCAACATGCCTCTTAGGTCAATCCCCAGATGGCCTGGAATTGTCCCAATCACCCAATTCAGATACTCATAGCGGCCTTGACGCCAGGAAAAATCCCACGAAAAAAGCTTTAGAAGGTTGAACATCCTCTTGAAAAAAGCCACGGCCCCCTCCCAGCATGGTAATTGTCTGATGGTTTATTTCCGGATACGAGCCTGTTCGAAAATTCACCTTTTACAAAAAGCAGATCCCTCAAGATTGGAGCCGAATAGTCGAACATGCGAGTTTTTTGGACAACAAAAGGAAACCCCTCTGATTACTGTTTCTGTAAACTGGTTTTCCATCTGTTATTATGATAGTTCAATAGATCAACAAACTCCGTGGTCGCCTTTTGCAGACCTGCCGGCGATGGATGGTTATTGTTTCCATCCCTCGGGTATACGAGTTCATTAGTGCCCCGGTCAAAAACATGCTGCTCCTGGCCCTCCCAAATACGGTGATGATTTCCGTTTTCTTCTCCGGCATCATTTTTCTTCCAGTCATGCCCGGAAGTCAGCACATTGTACAAATCAAAAACAAAGACGTTATTGTGGGAGTAATTGTTTTCCTTCAGCCAGTCGTAATAGAGCCAGTTGCTGAACCCGCGGGCGATTCTCCCGTTGTCAGGCAACTCAATCTGTGGGGGCGCAGTGACAACTACAAAAAATTTGTCCTGCCTTTCCTGAAAATAACTGAGAATATCATTAAAAATACGTTTACAATTGGCTACGGTGTGCTCTTCAGATTTTGCCGAAAATCCTCTCGGCGGCTTGCTCCCCGACATCGGGGTATCATCAGGCTCTCCTTTTAATAGCGTATTAGGATAGCATGGCTTTATCATAATGATTTCATTTTCTATTTCAGCCCCTGGATTTGCCAAAGCATATCCTGATGTCTTGTTGCCGTGGTTTCCAAACCTGTCTGTTTCAGAGTTTTCCTTATACACGGATTCCATGATCAAAGCGGAATCAGGGCCGGTAAACCAATCATACCAGCAACCAATATCTGTACGGTTCCCGATATTGTGGGCGCCGCTGTCCGAGCCAAACCACCCGGAGAATTTCCGTCTGATTTTTTTGAACTGCGTGCTCGTAAGTTCCGGAGGCTCCCAACCATACGTGATGTCGTTGACATAGTAGTTGTTCTTGTTCAATTCATGCACCAAGCCGCCGTAATCATGGGCCAGCCATCGCCCTCCAACTGAATGATGAATAAAGATCAGTTTCACCGTTTCCCTGGGGGCGTTCGGATCCATTTCCCGTGTTTTCT
>JAYEFV010000451.1:0-2030 GCA_034658755.1 Thermodesulfobacteriota bacterium
TGATGGAGTTTTTTTCAAGTTTGTTTTCCCGAAAAAAAATTAAAGTCCTGATTGCTCAATTGAAGAAATTGCAAGACAATTTAGGTGACTTTAATGATCTCTGTGTTCAGGAAGAATACCTATTAAATATTGCCGAAGAATGGCCCACAATCAATCAGAAATCTAAAAAAGTACTTGTGGCAATTGGCAGCTTGATTGGAACGTTGGATAGAGAAAAAAAGATAGTTAAAAATGCATTTGCCAAAACCTTCACAGACTATGCCTCGAAAAAAAATAAGGGGTTATTCCAAGAACTTTTCGCTTCAAAATAGAAAGAGGTTATTTCATGACAGCGCTGGCACTTTACAGTAATAAAGGTGGAGTTGGCAAGACTGCGGCGGCAGTAAACTTATCCTATTTGGCAGCGCAGCAAGGTGCTAAAACCCTTATCTGCGATCTTGATCCTCAAAGTTCTGCAACCTATTATTTTCGCGTAAAGCCCAAACTTAAGACCGGCACAAAGGGATTCATTAAAGGAGGTAATAAGGTTAATAAAAGCATTAAAGGCACTGATTATGAAAACCTGGATTTACTGCCGGCAGATTTTAGTCTTCGAAATTTAGACGTCGCTTTTGATAAAATGAAACGTTCAAAACAACGGTTGAGCAAAATTATAGATCCTTTTAAGGATAAATATGATTTAATTATCTTTGACTGCCCGGTCACCATCAGTATCTTGGCCGAAAATATTTTCAACGCTGTTGATTACACACTTGTTCCACTTATTCCAACAACACTCTCTGTGCGAACTTACAGACAATTGCTCTCTTTCTGCAAAAAGAATATGTATGATGTACATAAGATTTACACCTTTTTTTCGATGGTCGACGGGCGCAAAAAGATGCACCACGAACTTATGGCAACGGTGTCAAAGGAATTTAACGGTGTTTTACGAAGCCCTATTCCTTATTTATCTCAAATCGAAAGAATGGGAATTGAGCGAGAACCGGTCGCCGCCTTTTCACCTGAATCAGTGGCTTCAAAATCATATCAAAACCTGTGGGAAAAAATTCAAGAAACCATACTTTCCCATGATAAGCGTAAGTGACCGAAGTTTGGAAAAATAGATTTAAAGAAAATATTTCACACCAAAAGGAACTCGTTTTACAGGGAAAATAACTGGAAAACCATAAATGTTGTGAGGCGTCGATGGCCCTAGAAATCGAAAAAAAATTCAAGGTAAAAGAAGGTGCTTGGCGTAATGAACAGGGAACGAAATATCGCCAGGGGTATTTAAACAGCGATAAAGAAAGAACTGTGCGTGTACGTACTATGGATGACAAAGGATATTTAACCGTCAAGGGTATTTCTCGGGGAGCTGTCCGGGTGGAATACGAATATGAAATCCCTAAAGTCGAAGCTGAAGCTATGCTGGATGACCTGTGCGAAAAGCCCCTTATTGAAAAGATAAGGTGCAAAATCGAGCACAAAGGGCTCGTCTGGGAGGTCGACGAGTTTTTGGGTGAAAATTCGGGTTTGATCGTGGCCGAGGTAGAGCTTGAAAATGAAGACCAGAAATTCGTCAAACCTAAATGGACCGGTGAGGAAGTGACGGGAGATCCAAGGTATTTCAATGCAAATCTGATTCATCATCCTTATAGCAAGTGGTGAGATGAAGCATTGGGAGGGAAAGAACTTGCACACTGTAACATATTTCTTTATCGATAATAACCGTCTTTTATTTTCACTTGACACAAAATAGGGCTGCTCATTATATTGATACCTAAAAACGGTATGAATATTCGGGAAAGAGAAAAAGGGAGGAAGGGGATGATTATGAAACAGGATGATCTCTCCCAGTTGAAACATGTTGGTGTTTCTCGCATGAAATTGCTAAACGATGTTGGGATCACAACCATAGAGCAGCTTTATGAAATGCCACTGGAAAAACTGTCCGAAATCAAATCGATCGGCAGACATTATGCCAAACTGATTAAGAACTCTGTGAATGAACATTACAGGGAAAAATCCGAAAAATCACTCGGAAAGCC